>CAMDHL010000034.1 GCA_945898105.1 Comamonas sp. lk
ACCGCCGAAGGCGAGGCCACGGCCCATGTGATTGCTGAAGGTCTGCGCGCCAAGGGGCTGAACCCGACGCGCCTAGCGCGCGGTGTACCGGTGGGCAGTGAGCTGGAGTACGTGGACCTGGGCACGATTGCGCATGCCTTGGTGGACCGTCGTTGAATTTCAGATGTATTCAAATTTTTAAGGGTGTTATATGACCGGTTTTGCTTTTTCTGTATTGCATTGGTGCGTTTTGCTGGCTGCCATCATGCCGATACTTTGTGCTGGGATGGCTAAGTCCAATGGCTTTGGTAAGCCCGTTAACGAAGGCGGTTATGACAATGCGATGCCACGCCTGTGGCTGGCAGGCCAAACTGGCTGGCGTGCTCGAGCCAATGCGGCACAGTCCAACTGTTTTGAATCGTTGCCTTTTTTTATCGGCGCTGTGGCGCTCGCGCAGCATGCTGGGGCCGATGCCGCGCGCTTGGAACTTTTGGCCGTCGCTTTTGTGGCCCTGCGGGTGATTTATGTGGCACTTTATGTCACTGATCGCGCTAATGCGCGCAGCCTAGCGTGGGCGTTGGCGCTTGCGACCAATATTGCGATTCTCTTTTCTGGTGCAACGCCCGCTTAAAACCCTTTTGACGCGCTAAGGCTTTATTTCTTCTTCTGGGTATCCGCAGGCTTTTTGCCCGTAGATTTGGGTGCCGGCTTGGCCGCAGTCTTAGATGGTTTGCTCTTAACCTTATTTGCGGAGCCCGCTGGGACACTCACAACAATTACCAGTGCTTGACCGGGCTTGAATTTGGCATTTGCTGGCACTTTATTCCACTGAGCCAGATTGGCAGGGCTGACGTTAAAGCGCTTAGCCAGCGTTGCCACGGTATCGGCCTTGCCTGCGCGTATGGATTTACGCACGCTGATCATTTCCGGGGTAAGGGTGACCTGTCCTCTGTCGGCAACCGATTCACTGATATCTTTTTGTGAATGCGCTGCGCGGGGCACCAGCAGCGTGGAGCCCGCTTTGATGAGCATACGCGGGGGTATGTTGTTGACCTCGCGCAATTGGGCTTCGCTCATACCCACTTGCTTGGCCACTTCGGCAATGCGCACGGTGGAGGGGGCCACCCACACGGACCAACTGGCTAAGCGCGGACCTTTGAACTCTTGCAGATTCTTTTCGAAAACGTCGGCATTGTCCCAGGGCAGCAAAATTTGTGGTGTCCCTGCTGCCATGATGACTGGCTTGTTCACTGAAGGGTTGAGCGATTTGAAATCGTCCATGGGCACGCCGGAGAGTTTGACCGCCATGGCCACGTCAATATCTCTGTCAATGCTGATAGTCTTGAAATAGGGGTGGTTGCCGATGTCGGGTAATTGAGCGGAAAAGCTCTCCGGTTGACCCACAATATTCTTAATCGCTTGCAGCTTGGGTACGTAATACTGGGTTTCTTGCGGCATGCCCAGGTCGGTGTATTTGGTGGGTAGCCCAAGGCGCTGGTTTTTGGCGATGGCCCGCCCTACGCTGCCTTCACCCCAGTTGTAGGCTGCTAACGCCAGGTGCCAGTCGCCAAACATCCCATAGAGTTTTTGCAGGTAGTCCAGAGCGGCGCGGGTAGAGGCCAGCACGTCGCGGCGGTCATCTCTGAAAACATTTTGCTTTAGCTCGAAACTTTTTCCAGTGGCCGGCATAAATTGCCACATACCTGCCGCTTTTGCGCTAGAAACGGCCTGCGGGTTAAAGGCGCTTTCTACGAACGGGAGCAAGGCGAGCTCGGTGGGCATATTGCGCATTTCCAGCTCTTCCACGATATGGAAGAGGTATTTGCGCGATCGCTCGGTCATACGAAAGATGTAGTCGGGCCGGTTGGTGTACCACTGCTCGCGGTCCCGCACCAGATTGCTCTCCAGATTGGGCATGGCGTAGCCACGGCGTATGCGTTCCCACAGATCGGCCGTGGTTGCAGTGTCGGCCACTTGCAGGGTTTTACTTTCCTGTACATCAAGCGGTTGCAGGTTAACCGGGACTTCAGCAGCGGACGCGAAGTTCACCCCAAACAAGAGCAGCAGGCTGATGAGCGCAAGCAGGGCGCTAAGCTTGTAGGGGTACATGGTGTGGGGCAATGGGGTCTGACTAGAATGCGCCGACCTTAGTGACGCGCTGCAACACAGTGGCGTCGGTAGGTGCGTGATTGGCGGATGTCCGATTGGGCAAGCCGCCTTGGAATATCCAAAAAAGTCAGTTGGGGTAGAGCGGACAGCGAAAACAATCTCATGAGCGACCGGATTATAGATTTGCAGGATTGGCTCCAAACGGATGCTGGGCGCTACATGCTGGCTTGGGAGCAAGGCCAAGCCGATGCACTGGTGGCGGATATGTTTGGTTTTCATGCATTGCAGCTGGGCATGCCGCACTTGCGCGGTTTGGAACAAAACCGCATGCCGCACCGCTGGCTGGCCGTGCAAGAGCCCCCAGAAGATTTTTCGGAACCGGCGCTTGCATCGTCCCCGTTGACATCCAAAGATACACAAATCGACGGCCCGCACAAAGCCCACCAAACACCAACTGATGACGCGAATTCGCGGCCTTCATTGGCCGGCCAAAGTCATGAGGCCAACACAAGGCCCTCGGTTGCGTTAGTCACCGATTTTTCAGCCTTGCCTTTCCCGGCGGCAAGCCTGGACCTCGTGCTGATGCCGCACAGCCTGGAACTAAGCATGGATGCCCATGCCACCTTGCGCGAGGTTGAGCGTGTGCTGGTACCGCAGGGCCGGGTGTTGATTTGCGGATTCAATCCGGTCGGCTTATGGGCACTGCGTCAGGCGCGTTCGCGCTTGTGGGAAAGCCTGACTGGTGGGCGCTGGCCGGGCCGGGGCTATTTGCCGGTGGCAGGGGAATACATTGGCTACTGGCGCTTGCGTGACTGGCTGCGTCTGCTCGATTTCGAGGTAGAAATTGTGCGCTTTGGCTGTTATGTTCCAGCGGTGTCCAGTCCGTCCTGGTTACAACGCTTTGCTTGGATGGAGCGCCTTGGGCCTCGCTGGTGGCCTATTTTCGGATCTAGCTATTTGGTGGTCGGGGTTAAACGCGTGCGCGGCGTGCGTATCCTGGGCTCGGTATGGAAACCGGCACGAGCGCGCGTGCCGCGACAGGTGCCGGCCAGCCAAAGCAACCAGGACGCAGCGCATAAGGAGCAAAGTCATTGAATAAAGTCGTGATTTACACAGACGGGGCGTGTAAAGGAAATCCGGGTCCTGGAGGTTGGGGCGCAATTTTGCGTGCTGACGACGGGGCAGAAAAAGAACTCTTCGGTGGCGAGGCTGCGACCACCAATAACCGCATGGAGATGATGGCAGTTATTGAGGCTTTATCGGCCTTAAAGCGCCCTTGCCACGTCATCTTGCATGTGGATAGTCAGTATGTGCTCAAGGGCATGACCGAGTGGCTGCAGGGGTGGAAAGCTAAGGGCTGGCGCACGGCTGCCAAGCAACCGGTAAAGAACGTGGATTTATGGCAAAGATTGGACGCCTTGGTACACCAAAGCGAGCATCGCATTGAGTGGCGATGGGTCAAGGGGCATGCCGGCGATCCTGGCAATGAGCGCGCCGACGGCCTGGCTAACCGGGGTGTGGAGCAACTGGCCCGTTAAATCAGAGCACGCCTGCAAGCATCATCACCTCGACCACATCGCCGATGGCAATATTGCCTTGCGCATGCGGCAAGACCATCAGGCCATTCGCCTGCACCATGGAGCTGAGCACCCCCGAGCCTTGCTGCCCTGTGGTACGCACGTTGAGCGTGCCATCCGCCGCGCGAGAAACGATGGCGCGCTGGTATTCGGTGCGCCCTGGCTTTTTTCGAATAGCCTCGCTGCTGCACGCCTGCAGCAAGGGGCTGTCCACTTGCGGATCATTTGCACGCGCGCCCATCATGCGCCACAGCGCAGGTCGTACAAAGGCTAAAAATGTCACCATGACGGCGACGGGGTTGCCTGGCAGGCCGAACAAAGGAACCTGACCGATGCGACCTACAGCCATGGGCCGGCCAGGACGCATGGCAATGCGCCAAAAGGCGACTCCCCCTTGGCCTGGCGCCTCCGAATGCGCCAGCTTGCGCATCATCGCTTTGGTGTGATCGGCCTCGCCAACGCTGACGCCGCCGCTTGTCACGATGGCATCGGCCTGCTGCGCCGCCTCGCGAAAAGCGCTTTCCAGTGCTACCGGGTCATCGCGTACCACACCCAAATCCACGCATTCAATGCCCATGCCTTGTAAAAGGCCCCAGATGGTGAAGCGGTTGCTATCGTAGACAGCGCCTTCGCGCGGCGCATCGCCCAGGCTGAGAATTTCGTCGCCGGTGGAAAAATAGGCCACGCGCAGTTTCCGATGCACCTGCACAGTGCTTAAACCCAGACTGGCAAGTAGGCCCATGCAGGCGGGGGTGAGCACCGTGCCGGCAGCCAGCGCGACGCTGCCGCACGGCACATCCTCGCCGCGAAAGCGCCGGTTGTCGCCAACTCGAAGCAGGCCCGGAGGGATCAGAATGTCTCGCCCCTGAATTTGGACTAACTCTTGGGGAACGACCGTGTTAAGGGGGGGCGGGACAATCGCACCCGTCATAATTTTTAGGCAGTGCCCCGCAGTGACCTTGCCCTCATAGGCTTTGCCAGCCAAGGCAGTACCGACGACCCTTAATTGCAGTGCTTGAGTGGCATTCAACTCGCTGCCGTCAAACGCATAACCATCCATGGCTGAGTTGTCATGCGCGGGAACGTCGATCGGGCTGATCACATCTTGCGCCAATACCCGGCCCAGGGCATGCATCAATTCGAGCGATTGGGTTTGTGTCGGCAGTGGCACCATTTCCGCTAAAAAAGCGTTAACGGTGTCCGCTGCAAGGGCATCCGGGTCGTAGCCCTCTAGGGCTTGTGCAATCTGCGCGAGCGATTTCATGGCGCTTTGAGCGTCCTATCCGCCGATGTAGCTCATTTCCACGCGCCTAAGGCCCTGGGGCGAACTATCTGCGGGTTGAGAGGCCCGAAGCAGCGAATAGCGGTCGCTGCGGCCCTGCCAGATGCCGGTGATTGCTTGTTGCAGAGCCTCGTCCTCGGCGCTGGCGCGCACTATGCTGCGCAAGTCGAAGCCCTGATGCGCGAAAAGGCACAGATACAGCTGCCCTTCAGTGGACAAGCGAGCCCGATTGCAGTCACCACAAAAGGCTTGGGTAACGCTGCTGATCACGCCAATCTCGCCAGCGTGCGGATCGGCTTGGCCGTTGGCATCCGCATAGGCCCAGCGCTGGGCGGTTTCGCCCGGGGCACAAGGCTCCAGCGCAACCAGGGGGTAGGCGCTTTGCAGGCGCTCAATCACGTTTGCCGAGGGCATCACTTCATCCATGCGCCATCCATTGGTGGCGCCCACGTCCATATATTCAATAAAGCGCAGCACGATGCCGGTACCGCGAAAATGCCGCGCCATCGGGACAATTTCACGGTCATTGGTGCCGCGCTTGACCACCATATTCACTTTAATCGGCCCTAGGCCTACCTCCTGCGCGGCGGCAATGCCCTCAAGCACCTGAGATACCGGGAAGTCCACATCGTTCATCTGCCGAAAAACGCTATCGTCCAGGCCATCCAGGCTGACCGTGACACGCTGCAAGCCGGCATCGCGCAGGGCACGCGCTTTGCGCGCCAGCAAGGAGCCGTTGGTGGTGAGGGTTATGTCCAAGGCTTGGCCATCGGGCGTGCGTAATCGGGCGAGTTGCTCAATCAATAGCTCCAGGTTTTTGCGCAGTAGCGGTTCGCCGCCCGTGAGGCGGATTTTTTGTACGCCCAAGCCGACAAATTGCCGAGCCACTCTGACGATTTCCTCGAAGGACAACAACGAGGTCTGCGGTAGGTAGACGTAATCTTTGTCAAAGACCTCTTTGGGCATGCAATAGCTGCAACGGAAATTACAGCGGTCCGTTACGCTAATGCGCAGATCCCGCAGGGGGCGCCCCAAGGTGTCTATCAGCGAACCACTCGGATGGGAGCCAGCGTTAACGGCAGGTTTTGGCACAGGCAAGGCTTGCTGTCGCAAGTCGTGCAATGGAATAGTACGGCTAGAGCTGGAGTTGCGCATGGGCCTATTGTGCAGCCTATGGGTTCAGGCAGTTTCTGGGCGGGGACTATTATTGCCGCTGTATGGTCTGCATCACATTTTTTGCCCCTTCTAACTTTTGTCGTCCGGATCGATGCGGGTCCGGATCCACATTTAGGGCGTTACACAAATGAGCGGCCCCAGTGAACTCTTGGACGCCGTCTCCGGGAGTTGGAGAACCTGGTGGGCCAAGCGCAATGGGACGGCTGTGTCCAGTCAGGACTTGGTCTCCTCAGGGCGCGCCGATGGCTCGCGCGAGCTCCCTGAAAGCTCCGCACCAAAAAAGATAACGCGAGAGGACGTACTGCGTACACGCGCGGCACCCCTGCCTGAGGATGAGCCCCCCGATGTGCTGAGCCAGCGCGCAGCTTTTTGGGCTGCGGCCACCCATGATTTGTGCCAACCAGCCCAGGCGCTCGCCTTGTTTCTTGACCGTTTGCGGCGACAGAACCCGCAGGGCACTGCGCCTGCGCTGCAGGATTATCTGGATTCCTCCATGCAGGACTTGAGCCGTTTGCTGGAGGGGCTCATGGAGGTGGCGCAAATCGATGCCGGTGAGGTCCGACCCGTTATGGCGCCGGTACCTATTTATGACTTGCTAATGCGGGTGAGCGAACAGTTGACAGCTCAGGCCCATGCGAAAGGTTTGCGATTGGAGCTGCGTTGTCGCCAGCACTTCGTGCGCAGTGACGCAGCGCTCATTGAGAGGATTGTTTTTGCCGTGGCCCACAACGCCGTGCGCTTTACTAGCCGCGGTACGGTTCTGCTGAGCGCGCGCATCGTGGATGGGGGTAGACAGCTGCGTTTGGATGTAAGCGACAGTGGTCCTGGCATCGCGGAACGCGATCACCGTAAGATTTTTGAACCCTTTGGGCAGCGGCCTGCCATCGGTCAGTCTGGTCCTTTGCGGCCCTCTCTGGGTTTGTACATTGCGATGCGTAATGCTCAGATGTTGGGCAGTTCGGTGCAGTTACGCTCGGCTTTGGTTCGGGGCAGCAGATTTTCCTTGACGCTGCCACTTCTGCCGGCGGATTTATCGCCGGTTGAAACTACGCCGATCAGCGCCGGGGCGCCTCCTGGGCTGAAAAGCATCCCGATTGTCTTGATCGACGAGGACGCGAGCCAAGCCGAATTGGTTCATGGGTGGCTGCAGTCTTGGGGCTTTAAGGTGCTGGGTAAGGGCGTGCTTTCCAGTGCGCCGCTTGAGGTGCCAAAAGCTATCGTCTGTGCTTGGCGGGAAGAATCTCCCGGCCTGGCGCTTGAAACTATAGCGACGTGGAGAAAACAGTTTGGCGCCGAGATTCCCGCATGCCTGATTCATGTGAAGGCTGAAGCGGACCTGTCAGCCTTGGATACATCATTTGGAACAGTAGTGCTTTCCGATCCTTTGCAGCCCGGGCAATTGCGAGCCTGGTTACGCCGTTCTGGCTTAAGTTGAGCGGTAAGGGCTCAGCCCCCGACGCGAAAGGCGTAGCTTGAGGCGGCCCTCACTGCCTGGGTCCGATTGTCTGCATCAAAGTAACGCAAGATTGCGCTGACATGGGTTTTGATGGTTTCTTCTGAAACCAGAAGTTTGATGGCGATTTCCCGGTTGGTGTTTCCCTCAAGGAGCCCCCTTAAAACTGCTTCTTGCCGCCTGGAAAGGGCCTGCACCTGAGCAGCTTTTCCTGCGTTGATTAATGGTCGCAGCTCATGGGGAATATAAATCTCTCCCCCTAGTACCTGATTAATCGCATCGAGCAGATCATCCGTGTTCCCGGTCTTGGTAACAAAACCTGCTGCCCCGTCTTTGAGCGCCATTTGAATCAACTGCAGCGTAGTGCTTCCCGAGATCATGAGCACTACGAGCGAAGGTTGGATACGCCCCAACTGCCGAAGCACTTGCAGACCATTCATATCGGGCAGGTGGTAGTCCAACAAAACGAGATCGATGTTGCGATGGGGAAGCAGCATGTCTATTGCTGCCGCACCTGTACCGGCGTGCAGTAACTCCAAACGGGGATACATGCCCGCCATGACCTGGCCCAAGCCTTCGCGCACCAACGCATGGTCATCCACTATGAGTATTTTCACGACGCCTTCAACTTCCACTTTATTTGACTTGCAGACCGATGAATACTACACCCCATGCAATCGTGACCAAAAAAAATCCCGCAAACCTGATAGCTTGCGGGATCTGCCGACCCTCAAGAGGGTCGATTGGGTCTAGCGACTGACTGAGAAAATTAACCGCCGTGGATTTTCATCATCACCGGCACGATCAGCAGCGCCACGATGTTGATGATTTTGATCAAAGGGTTGATCGCAGGACCCGCCGTGTCTTTGTAGGGGTCGCCTACGGTGTCGCCGGTGACGGCGGCCTTATGGGTTTCAGAGCCCTTGCCGCCGTGGTGTCCGTCTTCGATGTATTTCTTGGCGTTGTCCCACGCACCACCGCCGGTGCACATGGAAATCGCCACGAACAAACCGGTCACGATGGTACCCATCAGCAAGCCGCCCAAAGCTGCTGGTCCAAGAATCAAACCAACCAAGATCGGTGCGACCACTGGCAACAAGCTGGGGATCATCATTTCTTTGATAGCCGCTGTGGTCAACATATCAACCGCAGTGTCGTATTCGGGCTTTCCGGTACCGTCCATGATGCCTTTTATCTCTTTAAACTGGCGTCGAACTTCCACCACCACAGCACCAGCTGCGCGGCCCACGGCCTCCATCGCCATAGCACCGAACAAGTAAGGAATCAGTCCGCCGATGAACAAGCCGATGATGACTTTGGGGTCACTCAAGTCAAACTTGATATGCGCGCCCAAGCCTTCGAGCTTGTGTGTGTAGTCGGCAAACAGCACCAGCGCAGCCAGACCGGCAGAGCCGATGGCGTAGCCTTTGGTCACTGCTTTGGTGGTGTTACCCACAGCGTCCAGTGGGTCGGTGATGTCGCGCACGCTAGCTGGTAGTTCAGCCATTTCGGCAATGCCGCCTGCGTTGTCGGTGATGGGGCCGTAGGCGTCCAAGGCGACCACGATACCGGCCATGCTCAGCATAGATGTGGCAGCGATGGCGATGCCGTACAAGCCGCCCAAATCAAAGGCGCTGTAAATCGCGGCGCATACGAACAACACGGGCCACGCGGTGGAGCGCATGGAGACGCCTAAACCGGCAATGATGTTGGTGCCGTGGCCGGTAGTGGATGCTTGCGCAATATGCTGTACGGGGCCGTATTGGGTGCCGGTGTAGTACTCGGTAACCCAGACCAGCGCGCCAGTCAGAATCAAGCCGACGGCACAAGCGCCAAACAGCCCACTGGCGCTCAAAGCAGTGCCATCGGGCAATGCCAGCGGCGCCGGGAACATTGACTGGGTCACAAAGTAAAACGCCACTAATGAAAGAATGCCTGCGACAGCCAGGCCTTTATACAGCGCGGGCATCACGTTGGTCATGCCGGGGCTGGCCTTGACAAAGAAGCAACCGATGATGGACGCTACGATGGACACGCCACCCAGAACCAGCGGGTAGAGCACCATATTGGGGCCGGCAGTACCCGCCAACATTGCGCCCAGCACCATAGTCGCAATCAGGGTGACCGCATAGGTTTCAAACAAGTCAGCCGCCATACCGGCGCAATCGCCCACGTTGTCACCCACGTTGTCCGCAATCACGGCGGGGTTACGCGGGTCATCTTCAGGAATACCGGCTTCGACTTTACCCACCAAGTCAGCACCGACGTCAGCGCCCTTAGTGAAAATGCCGCCGCCCAGACGCGCAAAGATGGAAATCAATGAGGAGCCGAAGGCAAAACCAACCAGCGGATTGAGCATGGCGGCCAGAGCCTTGCCGTCTGCAGGCACGCCACCGACGGTGAGGTACCAGTAGAAACCGGTCACGCCCAACAAACCCAGGCCAACGACCAGCATGCCGGTGATCGCGCCGCCGCGGAATGCGACATCCAAAGCAGGGCCAATGCCCCGCGTCGCGGCTTGCGCGGTACGCACATTCGCGCGCACCGAAACATTCATACCGATAAATCCGCAGGCCCCGGAAAGCACCGCGCCGAGCACAAAGCCACCGGCGCTTAAGGGGTCCAAGACTACAGCAATGAGAATGGCCAGTACCACGCCGACCATAGCGATGGTTTTGTACTGCCGGGCCAAGTAGGCGGCCGCACCGGTCTGAATAGCCTCTGCAATTTCTTGCATGCGGGCATTGCCTGCGTCCTGGGAAAGAATCCAGCTGCGGGCCCAAACACCGTAAATCACGGCAATCAAACCACAGACAAGCGCAAGAATCAGCGCTGAGTTACCTGTCATATAAATCTCCAAACTAGCATGTTTCGCGAACAAAGGAGTAACGCTGGCGGTACTCCCGCTGCGTTGCTTCCTCGGGCTCACGACCTGCAATAGTCGAGAAACTGATTGGCCAACTCCCGCAACTGTAGCCGCAAAAGTCCGCTTTTCTAAGGTGCGCAAGGGTCAAGTCAGTAAAATCAGGGTTAATACTGACATTGATCTGTATTTACTTCTATCCACCTCACGAGCTATTTATGTCACTTGACAAAGTCACCCCCGGTAAAAATGCGCCTAAAGAATTCAATGTGATCATCGAAATTCCGATGAACGCAGACCCAGTGAAATACGAAGTCAATAAGGAAACCGGTGCGATCTTTGTAGACCGTTTTATGAGCACGGCGATGCACTATCCGACCAATTACGGTTATGTCCCCAAGACCATCTCAGGTGATGGCGATCCGGTCGATGTGTTGGTCATCACGCCGGTGCCATTGATTCCCGGTGTGGTCGTACCCTGCAGGGCCATCGGCATCCTGAAAATGGAAGATGAGGCCGGGATGGACGGCAAGGTGTTGGCGGTCCCTATTGACAAAATTTTGTCGCTTTACACCCAATGGCAAAAGCCTGCCGACCTCAATCCCTTGCGCCTAAAAACCATCGCCCATTTCTTTGAGCATTACAAAGACTTGGAAGAGGGTAAGTGGGTCAAGATTTTGGGTTGGGAAGGCCCCGAGGCTGCGCACGCGGAAATTTTGGATGGTATTGCCAATTACCAAAAAGAGCAGGCTGCTTAATTCCGCGATAGTAGGCAACACGTAGAGGCGGCAAGTCCAAGATTGCTTGCGCATTTTGGGACGGTACGCTTATTGTGGCTCTGCGAATGGGCTTTTGAAGGGCGAGCGTTGTTGCAGGTGATCAATATATTCATGCACGCCTTGACCCTCGCGCTCTAAAAATCGCGCCACGGCGTCGGCAAATGCAGGATGCGCTAACCAATGTGCGCTGCTGGTTTTGACGGGCAGCAGCGCGCGTGCCATCTTGTGCTCACCTTGGGCGCCTCCTTCAAAGCGCGCGTAGCCGTGCGCGATGCACCATTGCAGGGGCTGGTAATAACAGGCCTCGAAGTGCAGGCAGTCAACACGCTCCAGCGCCCCCCAGTAGCGTCCATAGGCGACACGTGGCCGGGAGTCATCCGGATGGGCGCTGCTTAGGCCAATCAAGCTGCTGGCAATTGGGCGGCCCGCGCGTTCGGCTACAAAAAGCAACCAGTTTTCCGGCATATCACGCTGCATGGCGGCAAAGAAAGCCCGGCTCAGGTAGGGCGCATTGCCGTGCTCAAGGTAGGTGCGCTCGTAGCAGCGGTAAAAGAAATCCCAGTCGGCATCACCGATGCCGCGGCCTTTGACCCAGCGAAATTGAACACCGGCATCGGCCACTTTGCGACGCTCCTGACGGATTTTTTTGCGTTTATCTTGCGCCAGACTGGCCAGAAACGCATCGAAATCGACGAATCCGGGCGTGGTGTTGGTCCAGTGGAATTGCACCGTGTGGCGTAGCATCAGACCACTTTCTGCGCAGGCTTGGGCGTCTTGCGGCGACACGAATAACAAATGCAACGAGGACATGTCTCGGTCCTGGCTATAGCCAATCAATGCCGCCAATAGGGCCTGCCGGGCGGCGGCATCCCGCGCTAGCAGGCGGGCGCCTGGCACGGGCGTAAAGGGGACTGCGACCGTAGCCTTGGGGTAGTAGGCCAGCCCGTGCTGCTGGTAGGCATTGGCCCAAGCCCAGTCAAACACGTATTCGCCATAGGAATGGGCTTTTTCGTAAAGCATGCAGGCGCCGACCAATGCGCCACCTTGCTCCAGGCTGATGCAAACTGGCTTCCAACCCGTGGCAGGACTGGCGCTAGCGCTGTTTTCCATCGCTGCCAAGTAGGCATGGCGCATAAAGGGGCTGGCGTCTGGATGGTCAGACAATAGGCTGTCCCAGACCGCGGCGTCGATGGCGCAGACTGAATCGTGCACGCGGGTGAGATAATCATTTGGCCCCATGCAGCCCTCCAAGGAAGGCCAGGCCGGAGCCGGATGGCCCGGGTTGCGCCATTGTTTTCATAAGCATTCGTACATGACTCTCAAAATTTGCGTTGCCCAGCTCAACTTCATCGTAGGGGACCTGACCGGCAACGCGCAAAAAATACGGGACGCGGCGAACCAGGCTTATGCAGAGGGTGCCCGTTTGCTGCTGACGCCCGAATTGTCGCTGTGCGGCTACGCTGCGGAAGACCTGTATTTGCGGCCTGCATTTATGCAGGCCTGTGATGATGCCCTGAAATGGCTGGCCGCGCAGTTGGCGGGTCTTGTGGACATGTGTGTGGTGGTGGGCCATCCGCAAGGGGGCGACCAACGTGGCACCGCGGTCTCGATTACCGAACGCTTTAACTGCGCCAGTGTGCTGCGCGAAGGGCGGGTAGTGGCGACCTATTCGAAGCAGGAACTGCCCAATTACCAGGTTTTTGACGAGCGTCGTTATTTCGCGCCCGGCAGCCAGACTTGTGTGTTCGATGCCGGCTCGAAGCATGCGCCGGTGCGTGTGGGTTTGCTGATTTGTGAAGACGCCTGGTTTGAAGCCCCGGCATTGGCGGCTAAGGAGGCGGGCGCGCAGTTGCTGGCCGTTATCAATGCCTCGCCTTTTCATTTGGGAAAGGGTTATCAGCGTGAACAGGTCATGGCTGAGCGTTGCCGCTCCACTGGTTTGCCCTTGGTTTACGCGCACCTGGTGGGTGGGCAGGACGAATTGGGGTTTGAGGGGCGTTCATTCGTATTGGACGCAAAGGGTCAGGTCCAAGGCCGTGCCGCCAGTTTCCAGGAATCGCTGTTTGAATGCACATTGGGCAATGGCGAGCCGATTGGTGCCTGGACGGCCAGCACAGAGGGGCAGAGGTCCGAAGAGGCCGATCTGTGGGACGCAC
>CAMDHL010000035.1 GCA_945898105.1 Comamonas sp. lk
ATGGCGAGGTGGTGCAAAGTGCTGCACAGGCGTGGAAAGCGGCGCAGTCCATCGGCTTGCCCGTGGTTATCAAGCCCTACGATGGAAACCATGGGCGGGGCGTTTCGCTCGAACTGGAAAACCAGGTGGACATTGAAGCCGCCTTTGCACTCGCAAATCAGGAGGGCAATGGGCAGGTCATCGTGGAGGAATTCATCCGAGGCAATGAACACCGCCTGCTGGTGGTAGGTCGCCAGGTTGTCGCCGCGGCCAGGGGCACTACGCTCTTTGTACTGGGTGATGGGAATTCAAATATCAACCAACTGGTCGACCAGCAAATCAATAGCGATCCGCGCCGCGGACGCGCCGAGTCCTTCCCGCTAAATGTGGTCGATTTGGACGATAGCCCGGAAGTGATGCTGGAGCTCGAACGCATTGGCCTGGCGCCGCATTCGGTACCCGAGGCCGGTCAAAAAGTGTTAATTCAGCGCAATGGCAATGTGGCTTTTGATGTGACCAGCGAAGTCCACCCCAGCGTGGCCCGGGCCGCAGCTCTGGCTGCGCGGGTAGTGGGCCTTGACATAGCGGGCGTTGACATGGTCTTGGAAAACTGCGCCCTGCCGCTGGATCGGCAACGCGGCGCCGTGATCGAAGTTAACGCCAGCCCCGGACTGCTGGCCCACATTAAGCCGGCCAATGGCACCGGCCAACCGGTCGGCACAGCCATCATCAGCCACCTGTTTGACAGCAAGCAAGATGGACGTATCCCGATTGTTGGCATCACCGGAACACAAAACACCGTTCACATTGCACGCCTGGTCGCGTGGCTGGTACACATCAGTGGTAAACATGTCGGCTTAGCATGTACCCAAGGCTTGTACCTGGACAGCCGTAAGGTAGACGCCGCTGACAGCAGCACCTGGGATGCGGGACAACGCATCCTGATGAACCGCTCCGTACAGGCTGCCGTTTTTGAGAACCCTTGCACCACCATTCTTGGGCAAGGCCTGGCCTATGACCGTTGCCAAGTCGGCGTGGTCACGGATGTCGGCTGGGAAGAAAGCCTGCGCGACTTCGACATCATGGACGCCGAGCAAAATTTCAAGGTCGCGCGCACCCAGGTTGATGTGGTGCTGCCCAGCGGCTGCGCTGTGATCAATGCGATGGACCCACAGGCCGTTGAGCTGGCCGAACTGTGTGACGGCCGGGTCATTTTTTACGCGCCGTCGCCCGAACATCCGACGCTACTGGCCCACCGCGCAAAAGGCCATCAGGTGGTGTGCCTGCGCGAGAACAGCATCGTGCTGGCGCATGGCGCTCAGGAACGGCCTTTGCTTGGGCTCGATAGCCTCAAACCGGCTAAAGCGGCCCAGCCAGAGATGGTTATGGCCGCGGTAGCGGCCGCATGGGCCCTGAACATCTCGCCGGAACTAATTGCTGCTGGATTACGCACCTTCGAGTCCAACCCGCAAAAAACGCCTTACTAACTCTAACGCCTCCTTCACGCACAAGCCGAGCTGCCTACCGGACAACACCCATGGAAGTCACCCGCATTCGCGCCCTGCGCGGCCCCAATCTCTGGAGCCACCACACCGCCATTCAAGCTGTCGTCATCTGCGCCCCTAGCGAGTGGGCCATTACCGATCTACTGGGCTTTGAGACCAGGCTGCGTGCGCGCTTTCCGGAAATCAGTCCCTTCCAGCCTATAGGAAACGAGAACACAGTACCCCTTGCCAGCGTGCTCGAGCTGGCCACCCTGGGTTTACAAGCGCAAGCTGGCTGCCCGGTCACCTTCAGCTGCACCAAGCCAACGCTAGAGGCCGGGGTATTCCAAGTCGTTGTCGAATACAGCGAAGAAGCGGTTGGACGCTTAGCGCTGGAGTTAGCAAACACACTCTGCCAGTCCGCCTTGGACGATACGCCTTTTGACCTGTCCAGTGTGCTGCACCAATTGCGCGAACTCGACGAAGACGTGCGCCTGGGCCCAAGCACCGGATCGGTGGTGAATGCCGCCCTGGCGCGCAATATTCCATACAGCCGCATGACCGATGGCAGCATGGTTCGCTTTGGCTGGGGCAGCAAGCAAAGGCGCATACAAGCCGCCGAAATCGACTCCACAAGTGCCATCGCCGAGGCGATCGCGCAGGACAAGGAGTTGAGCAAACGCCTGCTGCATGCAGCGGGTGTCCCGGTGCCCCGTGGCCGCGCGGTCCGCGATGCTGATGACGCATGGAAAGCCGCGCAAGACATCGGCTTGCCGGTCGTGGTTAAACCCCTGGACGGCAACCAGGGCAAGGGCGTGACGGTCAACATCCTCAATGAAGCGCAATTGCGCGCCGCCTATGCCGTGGCTACCGAGTTCCGAGACACCGTGTTAGTTGAACGCTATATGCCCGGCAACGATTTCCGCCTACTGGTAGTGGGCGACAAATTAGTAGCTGCAGCCCGGCGCGATCCACCCAAGGTAGTGGGTGATGGCGCACACACCGTCGCGCAACTTGTCGACATCGTCAACGCCGACCCACGGCGCGGCGAGGGCCATTCCACCGCATTGACCAAAATTCGCTTTGACGGAATTGCCCTGGATTGCTTACGTAGCCAAGGCTTTGATGCCAGCTCGATCCCGGAAAAAGGCCAGCGCGTCAATTTGCGTAACAACGCCAACCTATCGACGGGTGGCTCGGCGACCGACGTCACCGACGACGTGCACCCGGACGTGGCAGCGCGCGCAGTGACCGCTGCACACATGGTGGGCTTGCATATTTGCGGCGTGGACTTAGTGTGCGACAGCATCTTGCGGCCTATCGAGGAGCAAGGCGGCGGCGTGGTGGAGGTCAATGCAGCGCCGGGCTTGCGTATGCATCTAAACCCCTCATTCGGCAAAGGACGGGCGGTAGGCGAAGCGATCATGTCCAGCCTGTTTAAAAGCGGGCAGGATGGCCGCATACCCATTGTGGCCGTCACCGGCACCAATGGCAAAACCACGACAGTGCGTCTAATTTCGCACCTGCTGGCGCAACAGGGCTGGTGTGTGGGCATGACCAACACCGATGGCGTGTATGTCGATGGCCATTGCATTGACACCGGCGACTGCAGTGGCCCCAAGAGCGCGAAAAATGTGTTGCACCACCCCGATGTAGATGCGGCAGTGCTCGAAACAGCACGTGGCGGCATCTTGCGCGAGGGCCTGGCCTTTGACAAATGCGATGTGGCCGTGGTGACCAATGTGGGCAGTGGTGACCATCTGGGCCTGAACTACATCACCACGGTCGACGAATTGGCCGTGCTAAAGCGGGTGATCGTACAAAACGTGGCCGCCAGCGGCACTGCGGTTTTGAACGCTACCGATCCCATCGTCTCCGCCATGTCGGCCAAATCCCGGGGTGCGGTGACGTTTTTCTCGCTGGATCAGTTCCATCCTGTCATGGCAACACACCGTGCGCAGGGACGCGCGGTGGTGTATGTCGAGAAGGGGCAAATCGTTGCCGCCAAAGGTTCAGAAAAACACTACCTGAACCTGATCGACATTCCCGTCACCCTGGGCGGTGCGATCGGCTTCCAAGTGGAAAATGTGATGGCCAGCGTCGCGGCAGCCTGGGCTTTGGGGGTGGATTGGAATACGGTGCGCAGCGGTCTAGCCAGCTTTTCGAGTGAACAAAATAATGCGCAAGGGCGCTTCAATGTGTTTGATTACAAGGGCGCAACCGTGATCGCCGACTATGGCCATAACCCCGACGCCATGGCAGCCCTGGTGCAGGCCGTGCAAGCCATGCCAGCGAGCCGTCGCAGCGTGGTTATCAGCGGACCGGGCGACCGCCGAAATGACGACATCCGTCAGATCACCCAAATACTGGGTGACGCTTTTGAGGAAGTGGTGATGTATGAAGACCAATGCCAGCGCGGGCGCGCCGACGGTGAGGTAATGGCGTTGCTGCGGGAAGGTTTGGCTAATGCCAACAAGGCAACTAAGCGCAGCGAAATTTATGGCGAGTTTCTGGCAATTGACACTGCATTGAACGGTTTACAAGCAGGTGAATTGTGTTTGGTGCTGGTCGATCAGGTACCCGAAGCGATTGCACACATCCAATCGCGTATCAAGGAACTGTAAGTTCTAACCGCCTCGCTGCTATGCCTGTCGATTAGGGCGCAATCCGCTTAAATTTCAGCCGAAGGCTCGCGGCTCATCAATACCGCAACTGCCTGTGCGGGCGCCAAATGCCCGTCCAGCAAAGCTACAACGCAGCGTGTGATCGGCATTTGTACCCCCAAAGCATCGGCGCGTTGCAAAACGGTACGGGCACTGTAAACGCCTTCCGCTACATGCCCCAAAGACTGAATTGCTTGTTCCAGAGTTTGCCCCTGCGCCAGCGCTAAACCGATACGCCGGTTGCGCGACAGATCTCCGGTTGCGGTAAGGACCAGATCGCCTAAGCCACTCAGGCCCATAAAGGTTTCGGCCTTGGCGCCCAATGCGAGGCCAAGGCGCGTCATTTCAGCCAGTCCACGGGTTATCAATGCCGCTCGCGCATTCAAACCAAGTTGCAAGCCGTCGCACAAACCGGTGGCGATAGAAAGCACATTTTTAACGGCACCGCCCACTTCGACACCCGGCACATCGTCACTGGCATAGACCCGCAAATGTGGGCCGTGAAAAGCCTCGACCATGGCGCTGCGGACGCTGCCGTGCACGCTGGCTGCCACCAATGCTGTAGGCTGCCCTAGCGCAACTTCCATGGCAAAACTCGGTCCGCTGAGTACGCCAGTCTGCAGCGCAGGCGCAATCTGCATTTGGATTTCATGCCCCAGCAATCCGCGCCCCGAGTTAGCGCTTGCGGCTTCAAAGCCTTTACATAACCAAGCTACAGGCGCCTTGATGTCACTGACCATGGCGAGCACTTCACGCAGTCCCGCCATGGGGGTGCCGATGACCACGAGATCCTGGGTGGCCAGATGGGTTCGTAAATAATTGCCTTGCAACTGGCTGATACGCAATGCCTCAGTCAGCGCAACACCAGGCAGATAGCGAGGGTTTTGTCGCTCGCTTTGCATGGCTCTTTGTTGACGGGCGTCACGGGCCCACAAGGTAACAATATGGTGCGGCGTGCGCGATGTCGCTACCGCCAAGGCGCTGCCCCATGCACCCGCGCCCAAGACCGTGATTTTCATGGGCTAAGGGTCACATCGAGTTAAACGTTTTGCAAGGTGTGCCTTATTGCGGCAGGGTGCTGGACGAACTGTTCTGCGCCGCCTGGCTTTGTTGCTGCTCGTACATGGCTTGGAAGTTGATTTCAGACAAATGCACGGGCGGAAAACCGCTGCGCTGGATCAGATCGGCCACATTGCCGCGTAGATAGGGGTATACGATTTGCGGGCAGGCAATCCCCATGATCGGGCCCATTTGCTCTTCGGGTAAGTTGCGCACTTCAAAAATACCCGCCTGTTTAACCTCCACCAGAAAAACCGTTTTGTCTTTGATTTTGGTGTGCACGGTGGCGGTGACGCTGACTTCAAACACGCCTTCTGCCACCGGGTTGGCTTCTATACCCAACTGAATATCTACCGAGGGTTGTTCCTGCTCAAGCAAGATAGCGGGCGAATTAGGCTGCTCCATCGATGCCTCTTTAAGGTAAACGCGTTGGATTTGGAAAACCGGGGCTTGTTCTGACATAGCGTGCATCTTTCAAATGAAAACAAAGCCCACCGTACTAAATGGTGGGCTTGTGGGTTAGGGCGAAGGGGCTAGGAAGCCGTCGGCGCCCTGAATTATCGCAGTAGGCCTAGGCGGGCTGTGCGCCCTTCTCAAGCGGCGAGCAACAGGGGCATCAGGCCCCCCCGACTGTCCAAGTCCATAAGGTCATCACAGCCACCCACATGGGTGTCACCGATAAAGATTTGCGGAACCGTGCGCCGCCCAGTGCGTTCCATCATGGCGGCGCGTTCGGAGGGGTTGGTGTCGATACGGATTTCTTCTATCGCCTCCACCCCTTTGGATTTGAGGATACGCTTGGCCTGCACACAATAAGGGCAGACTGCGGTGGTGTACATCTTCACGTTTTGCATCATCGACTCAATGGGAAAACTAAGGTTTTAAAAAATCGGCTCAGACTTTTTCGAGCGGAAGACCGGCGCTCTTCCAGGCCGTCAGACCACCACCGAGCGAATGGACTTGCTCATAGCCCAGGGTTTTGGCCGTAGCCATCGCGCGGGCCGAGCGCGCACCCGACTGGCATACCAGAATCAAAGGTAGGCCCTTGTTTTTGGCCGCTGCGGCCAGTTTGGCCTGCAGGTCGGCGAGGGGAATATTTTTCGAACCCACGATGTGTCCCGCGGCGAACTCAGCGGGTTCACACACATCGACCACGACGGCTTTTTCCCGGTTGATCAATGAAACCGCATCATTGGCACTCAGACCGCCACTACTTGCATTTTGCAGCACCGGAGCGAGCAATAAGGCGCCGGAAGTCAGGACCAGGGCGATCAACATCCAGTTATCGAGAAAAAATTTCACTAGGGTTCCTTGAGGTGTACTGTGGGTTGGACAATCGGGCATTTTAGAATGCGCCGTGAACCCGCACGGCCCCCGCGGCTGCAATCCCCTTCAATCCCCCTTTTCCTGCCATGCACCGTCTTGTACTGATCCGCCACGGCGAATCCACCTGGAATCTTGAAAACCGCTTTACCGGATGGACCGATGTGGACCTGACGCCGACCGGCGTTGAACAGGCACAAAACGCCGGGCGCTTGCTAAAAGCCGAAGGTTATGGGTTTGATCTGGCTTACACCAGCATGCTGAAGCGGGCCACGCGCACCCTATGGCATTGCCTGGACCAAATGGATTGCACCTGGCTGCCGGTGGTGCATAGCTGGCGGCTCAACGAGCGCCACTACGGCGCTTTGCAAGGCCTGAACAAAGCCGATACGGCACGCCAATACGGCGAGCAACAGGTGCTGGTGTGGCGGCGCAGCTTTGATGTGCCGCCCCCAGCGCTTGAGGCGTCCGATCCGCGCTGCGAGCGGGGCGACCCACGCTACGCCAAACTGGCAGCAGGCCAAGTGCCGCTAACCGAATGCCTGAAAGACACGGTGGAGCGCGTTATGCCCTTCTGGCAGGAATCGGTTGCGCCAGCCTTGCGCGCAGGCAAGCGCCCAGTCATCGCGGCGCACGGCAATTCCATACGCGCGCTGGTGAAATACCTGGACAACGTTGGTGATGATGACATCGTGGGCGTCAATATCCCCAATGGGATACCCCTGATTTACGAACTAGACGCAGAGTTGAAACCTATCCGCCACTACTATTTGGGCGACGCGCAGGCGGCAGCTGAGGCAGCGAAAGCCGTGGCGTCGCAAGGCAAAACGGCTTGAAGGCGGCGCGCAGCCGATCCGATAGCCCTGCCCCCACGGCATAGCACATTCAAAGGCACAATAGAACCCTTGCGGGCGCTACCTTGGCCTCTGGCAAATCGGTATACAGGAAACGGAAACGACTATGGGTCAAAAATTGAAGATTGCAGGTTGGGTGATGCTGGGCGCCTTGGCCGGGTCGCTCACGACGGTTTCCATTCAAACGGTCGCCCGCAATACCTTGGCACCCATGCCTTTAGAAGAGTTGCAGCAGCTCTCCACCGTGTTCGGCCTGATTAAAAGCGATTACGTAGAGCCAGTAGATGAAAAAAAGCTGATCACCGACGCCATTACTGGCATGGTCTCCAGCCTCGACCCGCATTCCACTTATTTCGACAAAAAATCTTTCAAAGAATTTCGTGAAGGCACGACCGGGAAATTTGTGGGTGTAGGTATTGAAATCACCCAAGAAGATGGTTTCGTCAAAGTCGTCTCGCCAATTGAAGGATCGCCAGCCGATCGGGCCGGCCTCAAACCCAATGACCTGATTACCAAAGTCGATGACACCGCGGTGAAGGGCCTGAGCCTCAATGAAGCGGTCAAGCGCATGCGGGGAGAACCTGCCACTAAAGTGATACTGACGATATTCCGCAAAGATGAAAACCGCACCTTTCCGGTCACCATCATCCGCGAAGAGATCAAACAACAATCGGTGCGCGGCAAGTTGATAGAACCGGGTTATGCGTGGATACGCGTGAGCCAGTTCCAAGAGCGAACCGTCGATGACTTTGTGAAAAAGGTCAACGACCTGTATGAGCAAGACCCAAAGATCAAAGGCATGGTGCTCGATTTGCGCAACGATCCAGGTGGCCTGCTCAATGCAGCGGTAGCGATATCCGCCGCCTTTTTGCCCGACAACGTGACGGTGGTTAGCACTAATGGGCAAACCGAGGAAAGCAAGCAAATACTGCGTGCCAATGCGCGCGACTACATGGGCCGCATGGGCGCTGACCCGATCAAAAAACTACCGGCACAGTTAAAAAACATTCCGCTCGTCGTGTTGGTCAACGAAGGCTCGGCCTCGGCCAGTGAAATTGTGGCCGGCGCCTTGCAAGACCATAAACGCGCAACCATCATGGGCGGACAAACCTTTGGCAAAGGCTCAGTGCAAACCTTTAGGCCTTTGAGCGGAGACACAGGGCTGAAGATCACCACTTCGCGCTACTACACACCCAGTGGCCGCTCGATACAGGCCAAGGGCATCGTGCCGGATCTGATGATCGATGACACTGAAAACGGTAGCCCGTTTGCAGCACTGCGTACCCGGGAAGCGGATCTGGAGAAGCATTTGGCTAGCGGCCAGGGCGAAGAGGTGAAGGACCCAGCACGCGAGAAAGCGCGCGACGAAGCCATCAAACGCCTGGAAGAGGAATCGCGCAAACCGGTGGCAGAGCGCCGCGCCCCTGAATTCGGGTCAGATAAAGACTTCCAACTGGGCCAGGCACTGAAAAAGCTCAAGGGCCAACCGGTGCTGATCAGCAAAACGCAAGTGGAGCGCAGCGCCGAGAAAAAAGAGGAATGAGGCGCGCCGGTGGCTGAACCGGAGCTACCCGACGCGGATTTGCTGCGATATTCGCGGCACCTGCTGCTAGAGGACGTCGGCGTAGAGGGGCAGCGCCGCATCTTGAAATCACGCGTACTTATTATTGGAGCCGGCGGTCTCGGCTCACCGGCGGCCATGTACCTGGCGTGCTCGGGGGTTGGCAACATCACGATCGTCGATGACGACACGGTGGATTTGACCAATTTGCAGCGCCAAATTATGCATAGCACCGAGCGCATCGGGCAAGCAAAAGTGCTGTCAGCACAAAGCACGCTGGCCCAACTGAACCCGGCGGTGCAGGTACAGGCGCTGCAGACACGCGCCGATGCAAAGTTGCTGCAGAGTCTGGTAGCGCAGGCGGATGTCGTG
Organism: Comamonas sp. lk; assembly: GCA_945898105.1. Lineage (GTDB taxonomy): Bacteria > Pseudomonadota > Gammaproteobacteria > Burkholderiales > Burkholderiaceae_C > Allorhodoferax. The sequence continues at coordinate 9,296 of CAMDHL010000035.1, forward strand.
CTCGATTGCTGCGACAACTTTCAAACTCGCCAAGCCATCAATGCCGTCTGTGTGCATCACCAGGTACCGCTGGTCAGCGGTGCTGCGATCGGCATGGACGGGCAGATCGCGGTCTATGACCCACGCGATCCAAATGCGCCCTGCTATGCCTGCGTGTTTGCACCCGACACCCCGCCCGAAGAAGCACGCTGCGCCACCATGGGCGTTTTGGCGCCCTTGGTGGGTGTGATCGGCGCCATGCAAGCGCTTGAGGCGCTCAAATTGCTGGCGCAAACGGGCACCTCCCTAAGCGGCTATTTGCTGATGTTGGATGCGCGCAGCATGGAGTGGACGCGGCTGCGGGTACAAAAGAACCCAGCTTGTTCGGTCTGCGGCGCCGAGCACTAAAGTACTCAGGCAATACAGCAGGTTCGGCACCTTTGGCAAGTTTGGCAAGTTTGGCATGCTCGCAAAATGCGCGGCGCTCGACTCCCTAAGCGCCCAGTATCCAGCCTTCCAAAGCGTCCATGTCTACGGGTAAACCGTAGCGCGAATCACCCTGGGCGTATGCCCGCTGGGCCCAGGCGGCTTGCACTAGGCACAGCACCGCGTCCAGGGCATCTCCGCTCGCGTCCTGCGCCAGCGCATCGCGCTGCGCGTGGCTTAATTTGAGGCGTATACCCCAGCGAGTCTGCCCCAGCTCCAGGGCGTTTATAAGATCTTTGCGAGCAATCAAGCGCTCTGGCGTGTGCTTGGTCTTGTCATCACTTTTATAACTTTGCGCACCCAGCACCTCGCGCGCCAACATACCCGGATACGCCTCTAAGGCAATGCGCGCGGCCTGCGCATCGGGCGCTTGCAAGCCAGGGAAATAGGCGCCCGCTGCCAACAAGGCCGGTACGCCCGCATGCAGCATATAGGCCACAGGCGGATTGACCCATTTCATGGAGGAACTGGAGCCGGCCGGGCCGTCGGTAGCCCGGTGTGCGAACTTGCCGCCCGCGGGTCGACTGTCGCAAAAAGCCGCGAACAGATCACGGATCTGGGGTCGGGGCATGGCGCCGTAATGCGCGATGCAATCTTCCCAGCGGGTGGGCCAGCCCAAATGAACTACGAGTTCACGCGGTAGTCCAAAGGGCAAATCGAAACCGCCCACCCAGGTCGGGTGCGCGCGCAGTGCCGAAGTAAACGTGTCCAGGCTTTGCAGGCGCTCCAGGTTGTCTAGTACCAGACGTACGCCGTCGCTACGCCCCCAGGCCAAGACAATGTGTTTGCGGGGACCAGGGCTGCTGGAAAAATCACAACCCAGCAGCAAGGCCATGGGTAATGGCTACGCCGCTTAGGCCCGGCCCATGATGGACGCAGTGGCCATCAGTTCTTCCAACAGCGCCAGCGATACTTTGCCTGAAACGCCATACGGATCTAGCTCAGGCCTTTCCGCGTACTTCAGCAGGATGCTCGCGTTGATTTTGGACATATTGACCTGCCCCATGGTCCAGCCGCTGAAACGTCGCTCAGAGATTTCCTCGTAATGCAGCAAGACCACGTCTTTATGGCGCGGGTCACGCTGGATGTGGCCGTACAACTCACTTACGGCATTGCGCCCGCCTTCTATGGCTTGCAGAAATATGCCGCCGCCATAGCAAAGAATACCGGTGATGCCTTGACCGGGATTGCCCTGACGCGATTGGGCAAGAATCGAGTCAATCTCGGCGGTGGCCGCGTCGACGGCGCGACTGGCATAAAGCAAACGGACCAACATGGCTCAGCCTTTCTTGGGAATGAGAGACAAAAACTCGCGGCGCAAATTCGGGTCTTTCAAAAACACGCCACGCATCACGGAATTAATCATCTTGCTGTCCATGTCTTTCACACCACGCCAGGACATGCAGAAATGGCTGGCCTCCATCACGATCGCCAGACCATCGGGTTGGGTCTTTTCCTGGATTAAGTCAGCCAACTGCACTACGGCTTCCTCCTGGATTTGCGGCCGTCCCATCACCCACTCAGCCAAGCGGGCGTACTTGCTAAGACCAATAACATTGGTGTGTTCGTTCGGCAAGACGCCGATCCAAATACTACCGATCACCGGGCAAAAATGGTGGCTGCATGCGCTGCGCACCGTGATCGGGCCAACGATCATCAACTCATTTAGGTGTTCTGCGTTGGGGAATTCGGTAATTGCAGGCGCCGGCACATAGCGGCCCCGGAACACTTCATTCAGATACATCTTGGCCACGCGGCGCGCAGTGTTGGAAGTGTTGTGGTCATTGTCGGTGTCAATCACCAAGCTGCCCAGCACGCCGCGCATCTTCTCTTCGACCTCATCGAGCAAGGATTCGAGCTCGCCCGGGGCGATGAATTCAGCAATATTGTCGTTGGCGTTAAAACGCTTGCGTGCGGCTCGTATGCGCTCGCGGATTTTGACGGAAACCGGGGTTCCAACGTCCTCGTCAGGTGGATTCATGGCGCTTTAAGTTCTATAGCTATCAAACCATATTACCAGCGTTTTCTTCAGGCACCACGGGGCCAATCGCAAAGCACGCGTCATGGACACGGGATTGGGCAGGCGCTGGCACGCGTTAATAGCGACGGCCCACAACAAATAAACCAATCCGCAAGATGAGCAGCGCCAGCACGTCCAGAGTACGCTGCCAACGCCCGCGCTGGGCATAGCGCAGCGGGTCCATTTGCACCGACTGCTGATCAATAGCCTTGCGCACCCGTTGGTGCAGCACCTGGGCGAAATGCGGATCGCGTAACACCACATTGGCTTCACGCGCCAGCAAGAGGCTTAAAGGCTCCAGGTTGGAAGAACCCACTGTGGCCCATACGCTATCGACCACCGCCACTTTGGCGTGCAGCAAACCGCCCTGGTACTCGTGGATCTGCACGCCCGCCGCCAGCAAGCTGCCGTACACCGCGCGCGCGCCATGGAACTGCATGAAATACTCATAGCGACCTTGCAATAACAAGATCACGCGCACGCCGCGCTTTGCAGCATGCTCCAGCGCATGGCGTAACTTACGTCCGGGCATGAAATAGGCGTTGGCGATCAATACCTCGTGATGCGCTTGCCCTATCGCCTGACGATACGCTTGTTCGATACGGCTTCGATTACGCAGGTTGTCACGCAGCACGAGCGCAGCCGATATCTTGCCCTGCGAATCCTGCGGCGCAGGCGCACGCATGGGGGCAGGCTGTGGCCGCAAGGCGCTACGCAATTGACCGCCTGCCTTAGACCATTGGCGCGATTCCAAACCATGCGCAAAATCGAGTCGCGACCAAAAGCGCTGCATCAGCGCCTGCGTATCTTGTACCAAGGGGCCGTGGACCTGCACCGCAAAATCCAAACGCGCAGAATCTAAAGTGCCCAGATGCGGATCCTGAAAATCGTCTATGACGTTGATACCGCCACAAAAAGCCACCCTCCCATCGACCACACACAACTTGCGGTGCAAGCGACGCCAGCGCACGGGAAAAAAGACTCCCAACCAACCCAATGGCGAAAAGCGATGCCAGTGCACGCCAGCAGCATCAAAACGCGCAGTCCATTGCGGCGGCAACGGCGGTGTACCGATGCCATCGACCACCAGATAGACCCGCACGCCACGCAAGGCCGCACTTTCCAACGCCGAGGCTACGGCCTGACCCTGTTTATCAAAGGCAAAAATATAGCTTTCCAAGCGCACCTCGTGGCTACTGTGCTCGATGGCATGCACCACGGCAGCAAACAACTCGTCCGCCCCTTGGAACAAATGCAAGCGGTGGCGCGGGCGCAAAACTACTGCGTTCAAGGCAGCGCCTTACCAGGCAGCACAAACTCGGCAACGATGGGCAAATGGTCCGACATGCGCGCCCAGTGCGGCCCATGGGGCACATGCTGGCGCAAGGGCTGCAGGCCCCGCGTGTAAATATGATCCAACGCCAACAAAGGCAATGCCGA
>CAMDHL010000036.1 GCA_945898105.1 Comamonas sp. lk
CGTCAGTTCCACCGACATCCGCGAGCGCATAGCCCGCAGTCAAAGTACCCAAGCGCTGCTCACCGAGCCGGTTGCGCGCTATATTGCAGACCACCACCTTTACCCGACGCCCTGATGACCACTTCCCCCGCCAACAAGAAAAACGATATTCAAAAACTACAGCGTGCCATCGTCGATGGCTTGGAGGACGTGAAGGCGCAGGACATACGCGTGTTTGATACCGAGGAACTCTCGGCCTTGTTTGAGCGGGTGATCGTGGCATCTGGCACGTCCAACCGCCAAACCAAGGCGCTGGCCGCCAGCGTGCGCGATGCGGTGCGCGAAGCCGGGTTTTCCAAGCCTCGGATCGAGGGCGAGGGCAATGGCGAGTGGATTATTGTGGACTGCGGCCAAGCGGTGGTGCATATCATGCAGCCGAGTTTTCGCCAGTACTACAACTTGGAAGAACTGTGGGGCGAAAAGCCGGTGCGTTTGAAACTGGGCGTTGCCAAGCCCGCAGCGGCTCCCAAAGTAGTCGTTGAAGTGGCCAAGCCCAAAGCGCCGGCTACATTGCGCCGCTCTAATGCGGCCAAGATCGGTGTGGCAGAGGCTTTTCCTTCCAAAGCCCAAGTGCGCAAAAACGAGGAAGCGGCCGCCAGAGCGGCCAAGAAGAGCGCAACCGCCAAATCACCTGCGCGCAAGAGTGCCATATCTGGTGCAGCCCCAACTCTGGCCGCTAAAAAACCTGTGCGCACCGTGGGCAAAGTGATCGTGCCCGCCAGCAGCACGCGCGCTAAGCCCGCCGCTAAGAAGGCGATTGCAAAGCGGGCTACCGCCAAGCCTGTACGCAAGGGCTGATGCGCCGGTGCGCTTATATATCGTCGCGGTAGGCCAACGGGTACCCGATTGGGCGCAGACCGCCTGGGACGATTACGCCAAGCGCTTCCCGCATGAAATCCGTATTGAGCTCAAAGCCGTCAAAACCGAGCCACGCAGCTCCAAGACTTTGGAAACTCTTTATGCAGCAGAACGAGTACGCATCGAAGCGGCGATCCCGAAGGGCACGCGCATCGTTGTGCTAGACGAGCGCGGCAGCGCGCTAAGCACCATGGCCCTGGCGCAGCGGCTGACCGACTGGCAAAACAGCGGCTCCGATGTGGCGCTGGTTATCGGCGGGCCGGATGGAGTGGACCCCGCTTTTCGCGCCAGTGCGCATGAGCGCATACGCTTGTCCGACCTGACGCTGCCGCACGCTATGGTGCGCGTGCTATTGATAGAGCAGTTGTATCGGGCCTGGTCGGTCAATGCCAATCACCCCTACCATCGAGAATAATTTTTTACCTAGGCTTTGCCTAATACGTAGCGCAATGACGCCGCCTTTCATTTACCTTGCCTCACAAAGCCCCCGCCGCAGCCAGTTGCTGGAACAACTTGGTGTGGTGCATCGTGTGCTGTTACCAGGTGCTGATGAGGACAGCGAAGCGCTGGAGGTGGTGTTGCCAGGTGAAACACCGCGCGACTATGTGCAACGCGTCACGGCTTTGAAGCTTCGCGCTGCCTTGGCGCGTTTGCAGCGTATGGACCTCCCAGATGCGCCTGTGTTGTGCGCTGACACCACGGTGGCCCTGGGCGATGAAATTTTGGGAAAACCCGCAGACGCTCAGGATGCGCAGCGCATGCTCGGACGGTTGTCGGGCCGCACGCACCAGGTATTTACGGCCATTGCGCTGAGTTGGGGCGGGCGGGTAGAGCAGGCTTGCAGCGCCTCGGATGTAGTGTTCGATGGTTTGACGCCGCATGCTATTGACCACTATGTGGCCAGCGGCGAGCCGATGGGCAAGGCCGGCGCTTATGCGGTGCAGGGCAGAGCGGCGGTTTTTATCGCCCGGATTGAAGGAAGTTATTCTGGCATCATGGGTTTGCCCTTGTTTGAAACCGCACAACTGCTGCGCACCATGGGCGCTTGGGAATAAAGCGATGCAACAGGATATTTTGGTCAACTGGTCGCCGCAGGAAACGCGTGTGGCTGTTATCGAGCACGGTGCTGTGCAGGAACTGCATGTGGAGCGCACGTTGGAGCGCGGCCTGGTGGGCAATGTCTATATTGGCAAAGTCTCGCGCGTGTTGCCGGGTATGCAATCGGCGTTTATCGACATCGGGCTGGAGCGCGCCGCTTTTTTGCACGTTGCTGATGTGTGGCACAAACCCGCTGAAGGCGAGACGCTCAGCGCCGCGCGTGCCAGCCAAGCGCAGGTGCCCATAGAGCGGCAGGTGTTTGAAGGCCAGGCGCTGATGGTTCAGGTGATTAAAGACCCAATGGGCACCAAGGGTGCGCGCTTGTCCACGCAAATCAGTATTGCTGGACGGATGTTGGTTTTTTTACCGCAGGATGACCATATTGGTGTTTCGCAAAAAATACCCCTGGAGCAACGCGAAGCCTTACGCCGTCGGGTGCAAGAACTAGCTGGTGAGGTCGGTGGCGGCTTTATTTTGCGCACCAATGCCGAGGATGCAAGCGATGCCGAAATTGCCGACGACGTTGCCTATTTGCGCAAAGCCTGGGCTCGCATCAAAGAAGCGGGTCAGCGCCTGCCGCCGCCCAGCCTCCTGCACCAGGACTTGAATTTGCTGCAACGCGTACTGCGCGACCTGGTGGGCGAGGTGACCCAAACCATACGCGTCGATTCGCGCGAGCAGTTTGAGCTTTTGCATGCTTTTGGCAGCGAGTTCATGCCGCAAGCGGTCAAGAAATTGCAGCACTACAAGGGTGAGCGCCCGATTTTTGATTTGTATTCGGTAGACGAGGAAATTGCCAAGGCGCTGGGACGGCGGGTGGACTTAAAGTCCGGCGGCTATTTGATCGTGGACCAAACCGAAGCGCTGACCACCGTGGATGTGAACACCGGCGGTTATGTGGGCGCACGTAACTTTGACGACACTATTTTCAAAACCAATCTGGAGGCGGCTCAGGCCTTGGCGCGGCAACTGCGATTGCGCAATTTAGGCGGCATCATCGTGGCCGATTTTATTGATATGGCGCGTGAGGAACACCGCGAGGCGGTGTTGGCCGAATTTCGTAAGCAGTTATCGCGCGACAGGGTTAAAACCATGACCGGCGGTTTTTCGCAACTGGGCTTGGTGGAATTAACGCGCAAGCGTACGCGTGAATCGCTGGCCCATATGCTGTGCGAGCCCTGCCCTTCATGCCAAGGAAAGGGTATCGTAAAAACTGCGCGCAGCGTGGCCTATGACATATTTCGGGAAATTTTGCGTGAGGCGCGTCAGTTCAATCCGCAGGAGTTTCGCGTGGTGGCCGCGCCGCAAGTGGTTGATCTTTTGCTGGATGAAGAAAGTCAGCATTTGGCGGGTTTGAGTGAGTTCATTGGAAAGCCCGTATCGCTGCAAGCCGAGGGCGCGATGGGGCAAGAGCAGTACGATATTGTGTTGTTATAGACAATACCCAGCAATACCCAAGCCTTCATGCAGCAATACGCGATATTGACTTACCACCAAATTGATTTGGCGCCGCCACCTCCAGCGGCGTTTCGCAGTCTGTATGTGGCGCCGGATTCTTTTGCCAGGCAGATGCGCTGGCTCAAACGACTGGGCTATCGCGGCCTATCCATGCGCGACTTGATGCCTTACTTGCGCGGGGAAAAGGTGGGTAAGGTTGTCGGCCTAACTTTTGACGATGGTTATTGCAACAATCTGCACCATGCACTGCCTGTCTTGCAAGACTGTGGCTTCACTGCGACCTGTTATGTCATAAGTCAATTGCTGGGAAAAACTAATGTGTGGGATCTTTCCAACGGCGTTAAGCAGGCTGATTTAATGTCCCCTGAGCAAATTCGTGCCTGGTCGCAAGCGGGGATGGAGATTGGTGCGCATACCCAAAACCATTGCCAATTGACGAGTTTGCCCGACGAGGATGCGTTGCGTGAGATAAGCGCGTCTAAAGAGGAATTGGCCGATCTCATAGGACGGGAGGTTGAGCATTTTTGCTATCCCTATGGCATCTACGAAGCGCGCCATACGGCCATGGCCAAAACTGCTGGGTACCAAAGTGCCACCACGACGCGGCGCGGCAAAGTGCAGCCGGGCGCGGATTTGTTTCAGCTACACCGAATTCCTGTTGTGCGCTCAACTTACCTACCGCAGTTTTTGCTAAAGCTGCTTACCGAATATGAAAACGGGAAGGATGCCTAGGCTATGGCAATCCAGAAACCTAAAGGCGCCAAACCGAAAATAGCCATTCTTTCCCGCAATTTCAGCAAGGGCGCTGGTGGTGCGGAAAACTATGCGGTCAATTTGGCCGAGCAGTTAGCCGATGAATTTGAATTCCATGTATTTTGCGAGCGATCAGACGTATCGCATCCGGCTATCACTATTCATTGCATGGGACGCAACATCACACGCCCGCGCTGGATTGCCTTATGGTTATTTGCGTGGTGGTCGTGGCGCCAAACGCGACAAGGTTTTGCCATCGTCCATTCGCATGAAAACACGTGGCATGGCGATGTGCAGACGGCGCATGTGCGTCCTATGCGCTTTAGCTTGTTTGTTCGGGCTTCTTCGCCAATTGCCAAGTTATTGGTTTACTTGAAAATTTGCACTAGTCCCCGACTTCTGGCGCATTTGTGCTTGGAGCGTTTGCGCTTTGATAGCAGAGGTCGTAGGGTAATTGTTGCGGTAGCCCCAGCATTGGCAGACATTATCGAGACCACTTATGCAGTGGAGCAGGCACGGCTGCGTTTGGTGCCGCCAGGTATCGATCTGCGTCTCGCTGGCGATACCGATGGCCCGCAAGTTTTGTCCAAGTTGAATGCCCGTAAGGCTTTGGGTCTGCCTTTAGAAAGCTGGATTCTTTTGTTCGTTGGTCATAACTTTGAGAAAAAGGGGCTTGCCGCCGTTTTGCGTAGCCTGCCTATGCTGCCAGTTGATGTTTCCCTGGTGGTGGTGGGTGGCAGTGCAAGGCAAGTGGAAACCTGGCGCTCGCGCGTTGGACGACAGCGTTTAGACGAGCGAGTGATTTTCACGGGCTCACTTTCGGATGTCTCACCTGCCTTTGCTGCGGCGGATTGTCTGGTGCATGCCACCTTGGATGATATGTTTCCCTTGGTAGTGCTGGAGGCCATGGCTGCCAAGGTGCCGGTGTTGCTCAGCGTGGCTCCCTTTTGCCTTGCCTCGCCATTGGTGCAAACAGTTGAGGCAGCTTGGATGCTGCAGGATCCAAATTCCGAGCAACAAATCGCACATGCTGTCGGCGCGCTAAGGGATGATCCTGATCTGAGAGGAGCACAAGTTGCCCGCGCTGCCGCTTTTGCAAATGACCATGGATGGTCGCAAGTTGCCGGGCAGCAAGCGCAAATTTACTGGGATTTGAATTCCACTAAAAACTTGAACGGCTTAAACGTTTGATCGGAGTTTTCGCTTGAAAAGTACTATTTTGATTACCGGAGGTACTGGGTATATCGGTTCACATGCCGCTGTCGAATTGATGCAAGCCGGTTGTAATGTCGTAGTTTTGGACAATCTGTGTAACAGCGATGTACGCGTCATTGAGCGCTTGAAAAATATTTGTGGCAATGCGCCGCAATTTGTAAATGGCGATGTTCGTGACTCAGCTCTGCTTGATAAGGTCTTTGCCCTTCACCCCATTAATGCCGTTATGCATTTTGCAGGACTCAAATCGGTGGGCGAATCCTGGCAACAGGCGGCGCATTATTTGGACAACAACGTGGGCGGTACAGCTTGCCTTGTGGCAGCTATGGAGCGTGCAGATGTGCGACGCTTGGTTTTTAGTTCGTCGGCGACTGTATATGGGCAACCCGATACCGTTCCCATCTTGGAAACCGCCCCCTTGCGTACGACCAACCCCTATGGACGAAGCAAGCTATTGTGTGAGGATATGCTGCGCGAATTGCAGGCTGTGGACAGTCGCTGGCAAGTCGCATTGCTGCGCTATTTCAATCCTGTAGGTGCACATGCCAGCGGCCTGATTGGCGAAAATCCAACGGGCGTTCCTAATAATTTGATGCCTTATATCGCTCAGGTCGCTTCAGGTCGACACCCGTTCTTACGAGTCTTTGGCAACGACTACCCAACCATCGATGGCACAGGCATACGCGATTACATTCACGTGGTGGATTTAGCGCAGGGCCACCTTGCTGCGCTGCGTTATCTGGAGCAAGTGGAAAAAGGCATTACCGTCAATCTGGGAACCGGCAGCGGCGTGAGCGTACTGCAATTGGTAGATGCATTTAAGCAGGCTACAGGTATGGAGATTCCTTACCAAATTTACCCCCGTCGCCCGGGAGATGTTGCAAGTTGCTATGCAGCGACGGATTTGGCATTGGAAGCACTAAGCTGGCGTGCACTGTTGCCGATCGAGGTGATGTGTGCAGATGCCTGGAGGTGGGAGCAGTCGATCAAGAATGCCGTTGATCATGACTAAATTTCAGCAATCGCTGCCAACAGCTCCGAACAATATTTTGTTATTGAAGTCACACAGCATGGGCGTTGGAGACTTGTTGCGCAGTTCTGCAGCTTGGGCGGCTATAAAGGCGCGCTGGCCGCAAGTAAATATACATTTATGTATGTTGAGTAACCACGAAGGTTATGTAGTACAAGAATTGATCGGATCCCATCATCTTTTGAGCAGCGTGCATTTCATCACTGCCAAACTGGGACGTCCAGGTGAGGAGCGGCAGAAAAGTTTATCGATAAGGGAAACCTTTGCCCGCATCCAAGCCAGCCTTGGCGCATTGCCTTTGGATTTAGTCATCGATTGCGAACCAGCAGGTATTCGTACGTCGCTCCTGACGCGGCGCATTGCACGCGCAAGGTCTGCAATTTCTGTAGGTATTGCGCAGTTTCCGTTACGTCGTTTTTTTTACAACGTTAGTGCGCCATCAAATAGGACTTACCGTAAATCACACAATTTGACCCGCCTCATGGATTACACGGAGCGCGATTTCGTAGTGCTCGCTGCATTGGGGATCGAGAGGGCGGGCACGCGCATTAATTTGCGATTGTCCGCCAAAGGAATGGCATGGAAGCGAGCCTTCGGACCGACGGCAAGTCCTGGGCGAAAGCTGGTCGTTTTGAATATCGGTTGCGGGACTTCTGATGCGCTGGTTAAGCGCCCAGAAATCGCGTCCTTTGTTGAAAATTTCTTATCCTTGTATAAAGCGGTCCCTTTTGATTTGCATTTAGCCGGTGCCGGTTTTGAAAAAGAGGCAAATACACAATTTGCGCGATTGCTTGAAGCTCGGATGAAAGCAGCTGGGTTCAATTGCCCAGTAAGAGATTGGGCTGGGGAGCTTTCCATTGAGGAATCAGCCGCATTGCTCGATTGTGCAGATCTCGTCGTCTCTACTGATTCCGGGCCTTATCACATGGCGGTCGCTTTGGGAGTACCCACGCTATGCTGGTTTAAATTCGACACATTGCCTTCGGTACATAGGCAGGAAGGCGTGACTTGTTTAACCGAGCCGCAACCTTTTGAATTTACCAGCGCCGCTTTGGATCTGCTTAACTTTGACTCAAGCGGATAAAGTCTAAATAGGCGCCACCTTCAGCCATCAACTCCGCATGATTGCCTTGCTGCAAAATGCGTCCGCGACCCAGCACATAAATGCAATCGGCGTCCTTAATGGTTGAAAGGCGGTGTGCAATAGCGATCGTCGTCCGCCCCTGCATGGCATTACGCAAAGATGCCTGAACCAAACTGTCTGTATCGGTATCTAGCGCAGATGTCGCTTCATCCAAAATAAGTATGGGTGCGTCTTTGTAAATTGCACGAGCGATAGCCAATCGCTGACGTTCGCCGCCAGACAAAATGTTGGCGTTATGGCCTAGAACGGTATCCATCCCCTGCGGCAGGTCGGCTACCCGTTCTGCCAAGTTTGCTGCCCTCAATGCTGACAAGGCCCGTTCTCTGTCAATTTCCTGACCAAGTGCAATGTTGTTGATAACTGTCTCGTTGAACATGACCACGTTTTGACCTACGAGCGCAAATTGACTGCGCAGGCAGGGCAGGTTCCATTCACGCAAGTCAACACCATCCAGGGAAACGCGTCCGCCACTGAGATCTACAAAACGCGGGAGCAGGTTGGCCAAGGTCGTCTTACCGGAGCCCGAAAGGCCCACTAAGGCAATAAACTGCCCGGATTTGATATGCAAGCTAACCTGGTTTAGTGCTACATCGTCAGCCCCAGGGTACTGCACGCTAACCTCGTGAAAATCAACTTCACCTGAAGCTCTTTGCAATACAAATCCGCCTCCATGCTCGCGAACTACATTTTCAACGAGGTCTATCGCCCGTTCCGCAGCCACTATGCCCCGCGTGATGGTACTTGTAACATCTGAAAGATGCTTAATTGGCGCAATCATCATCAACATGGCAGTGACGAAACCGACAAACCCGCCAGCTGTTAGATTGCTTGAGTTGCTTTGCAAAATCGCGATGCTGATCACAGCAGAAAGCGCAATGGATCCGAAAAAATTGGTTATAGGTGCGATAGCGGATCCCGCTATCGCCGATTTCATCGCTAAGCGACGCAGTGCTACGTTGACAATTTCAAAGCGTTGCTGTTGTTGGTTTTGGGCGTTTTGAATGCGGATTTCTTTGTGCGCCAGGACACTCTCTTCCACCACATACGCGAGCTGGTCAACCGCCTTCTGCTGCGCTTTGGTCAGGTTATAAACCCGTTTAGAAATGGCGCGCATGCTGATTGCGACTACCGGGAAGACCAGCGCTACGATAAGAGAGAGTTGCCAATTGAGATAAAACAAATAGCCTGCCAAGGCGATTAGCGTAAGGCTGTCTTTGACTACCGTAGTCACCGATTGCAATAGTAGTACGGCACCGTTGGTAGCCTCGTAGACCACAGTATTGGCCAATGAGGTGGCAGCTTTTTCGCGGAATAGATTCAAATCAGCAGCACTAATGCTTGCTAACATTTTGGTACGTAGAGCTTCAAGGTTGGTTTGGGCTATTTTTGCTAAAGCAACATCTCCCAAATACGACGCGCAGGAGCGCAACATAAAAAGCCCGATAACTGCAAGCGGAATTGTCCACAGTGGAAGGGTATTGGAATTAAAGCCGTCGTCGAGGAGTGGCTTAAGCAATGCCGGGATGGCCGGTTCAAGTGCCGAGCCTACAACGACAGAAAGCGCCAAACCAGTCCAAGCAAAATATGGTTTTGAGAAATAACTGCCGATCCTTCGCAGTCGTTTCCATTTGCTGGTCTCAGCGGAGGTATCGAAAGTATTCACCAGTTATCCTTAGCTCCGCCACTCTGATTAATTATTCGCATCTAATGTGGATGTCCATTCAGTATTTTTCTGCATTTCAAAGGCCTTCGCATAGCGATAGAAAGTGCCTTCAAAATTTCCCAGTGCAATGACAAACCCAGGCCATCCATCTCGAAAGCCTTGCTTGAATACGTAGTGCTTTATAAATGCCCATAGGCCGTGCAAAAAGGCAGACCCCATAGTAATTCTCTTATGCTTTATCTTCTCAGCCCCTAAGCTTGAGTAGCGGTTCGCTTTGTGCATCACTTCGGCAAAGTTTTTAAACGGAAACTGCCAAATGGCATTTTTCAGATACCCAATCGGCATTTTCGAAATTACTTCAAAGCCCTCATGTACCGGTTTTTGGTCATAGGCAAGATGCCCTTTGCGGAAAAGCTGCGGTTGGCGATAATTGGGATACCACCCTGAATGTTTTATCCACTGCCCCATAAAGTAATTGCGTCGCGGGACAAAATAGGCATCCAAAGATTGCGCATCATTGCAAATCGCCCGGATTTCCTCGGCAGCTGCGGGGGTACACCGCTCATCCGCATCCAGGCTGAAGATCCAATCACCTGTGCATGCGGCCAAAGCTTGGTTTCTTAAATCGCCAAAACCGTTGAATTGGACTTGGACGACCTTGGCCCCCATCGAGGCGGCGATTTCCGCTGTGCCATCCGTACTCCACGAGTCCACCAGCACAATTTCGTCTGCCCAGAGCACGCTTTGAATCGTCGCCCTGACTTTTTCAGCCTCGTTGAAGGCAATGATGTATACCGAGATTTGGGTCATCTATAGTATTACCTTGTAACTTTAATGTCTTGCCTCCGCTTGGAGGAGCATTCTTCGAGTCTAGTGCAATTGACATCCTTTGACCCTATTTCCGTGGTGGTTACCACCTACAACCGAAGCGAAGCGCTCGTCGCCGTTTTAGGCGGCTTAGCTGCGCAGGACGACAAGGATTTTGAGCTCATCATCGCGGACGACGGATCATTACCGCAGCATGTCCGAGCCATAGAGCGCGCTGTTTGCGATCTGGGTCTTGCCGCCAGTCACGTTTGGCATCCGGATGTCGGTTTTACAGCCGCCAGAGTTCGCAATTTAGGCGTAACGCTCGCTCGCGGCCGCTACATTGTGTTTTTAGACGGCGATTGCGTGCCGGAGACTGACTTTATAAGGCGCCATCGGGAGTTGCGTGAAGACGGTTGTTTCGTCAACGGAAGCCGCGTCCTTCTAAGCCCTAGTTTCACCCAGGCGGTAGTGGAAGGCCATGAACAGATCTTTGGGCGTAAATTAAGCTATTGGTTCGCCCGCTGGCGTGAGAAAAGCGCCAATAAATGGACTTCACTGGTCCGCTTTCCTGACCTGGGAATGCGTAAAAAGCCCCAATTTTCTTGGCGCGGTATCCGAAGTTGCAACTTTGGAGTGTGGCGCCGGGATTATGAAGCGGTGGATGGATTTGATGAGACCTTCGTGGGGTGGGGGCATGAAGACGCTGACCTAGTGTTGCGCTTGCATAATTCCGGCGTCGTCAGAAAAAATGGGTTTCTCGCCACAGAGGTTTACCATTTGTGGCACAAGGAGTCCAGCCGAAATGAGCAGTCGGCAAACGCCAGGCGCGTCCTGGAAAGAGTGCAGACCTCCCAAATTAAGGCGGACCGCGGCTTGGGTCAATCCCACCTCGATGGGGGTGTCGAGGTGAAAAGATGGGGATAATAGGGGGATGAACAAGTTTTTAATCGCATTGGTGGCTACGTTCCTAGGAGTTAATGCGCTGGCGCAATTCCGCGTGGAAGTGTCGGGCGCGGGCTTGACTCAGTTCCCTATTGCCGTTGCGCCATTTAAGGGTAACGATGGCATGACACAAAAGCTGGCGACTATTGTGCTGGCGGATTTGGAGCGAAGTGGCCAGTTCCGCGGTGTCGATAACGGGGGCGTCCCCATGGACGAGAATATTCGTCCGGATTTGCCGGTGTGGCGCAAACTGGGCGCTGATGCTTTACTCACCGGTAGTATCAGCCGTACGGGCGAAGACCGTTATGAGGTGCGCTTTCGATTGTGGGATTCGGTGCGCAATCAGGATCTGGGCGGACAGAGCCAGGTGGCCCCCGCCTCTGAGCTGCGCCGCGTAGCGCACAGGATGTCCGACTGGGTATACGAAAAATTAACCGGTGAAAAAGGTGTTTTTTCCACCCGCATTGCTTATGTGACCAAAAGCGCAGCCATTTTTAACTTGTGGGTCGCTGATTCGGACGGTGAGGGCGCGCAATCTGCGCTGCGCAGCGCGGAGCCCATTATTTCTCCGGCATGGGCCCCCAACGGAAACCAGCTGGCCTATGTTTCCTTTGAGTCCCGTAAGCCAGTGGTCTACGTCCATGAGATCGATTCGGGTAAGCGACGCCTGGTAGCCAACTTCAAAGGCTCCAACAGCGCCCCGGCATGGTCGCCCGATGGGAAGACTCTGGCGCTCACCCTGAGCCGGGACGGTGGATCCCAATTATTTCTACTTGATGCGAACTCGACCGGCCAAGAGCCAAAGCGCTTGGCCGCGTCCGCTTCAATCGATACGGAACCCGTTTTCACACCCGATGGGCAGGTCATCTACTTTGTGAGTGACCGTGGCGGTTCGCCGCAAATTTACAAAATCCCGGTGTCTGGCGGTAATGCAGAGCGGGTCACCTTTAACGGTAGTTACAACATTTCGCCATCCTTAAGCCCCGACGGCCGTTGGTTAGCTTACGTTTCTCGTGTTGCGGGCGCTTACAAATTGCACACACAGGATTTGAACAGTGGCCAATCGCAGGCGCTAACCGACACAAGTGCTGATGAAAGCCCTAGTTTTGCGCCGAATGGGCGAATGATCATTTACGCGACCCAGCAGCTGGGGCGAGAGGCTTTAATGACCAGTACGATGGACGGCCGTGTCAAAGCACGCTTAGCCGGTCAAAGTGGCGATCTGCGAGAGCCGGCTTGGGGTCCTTTGGTAGCGCCGTAAAATCGGATTTGTTCGGAAGTTTTTTTAATTGGAGTAAGGTATGTATAAGTTAATCGTGATTTGGGTGATGGCCGCGCTGCTGGGTGCCTGCAGTTCTCCCATCAAACTCAATGAAGTCGGTGTCGAGGACAAATCAGGGCAAGCTGCGGCAGCAGCGGCTATGAAGTCATTGACACCCGCAATGGCTTCTGGTGCCGGCGATAAAAAGGGAACGGTTGCAAATTTGGATACAACTAAAGATGGTAAAAGCAGCGCCAGCAGTGTCGGTTCCGCGATGGGTGCCGCCGCCGCCGGGGCCTCTGGCAACACTGTGAAATCATTGGGTGCAGCAGATGCTGGGCGCACCATTTATTTTGCATTTGATAGTTTTGTCGTTCGACCCGAGTACCAATCGATATTGGAGGAGAACGCCCGCTCTGCCAAGGCAAACAAGATTCAACGCCTGGTCATTGAGGGTCATACCGATGAACGCGGCGGAAGGGAATATAACCTCGCGCTGGGCCAAAAGCGTGCGGATGCGGTTCGCAATGCGCTCTCCTTATTAGGGGTCTCCGATACTCAAATGGAATCGGTTAGCTTTGGTAAAGAAAAGCCTGCAGCAATGGGAGATAGTGAAACCGCGATGGAAAAAAATCGGCGTGCTGAGATAAATAT
>CAMDHL010000037.1 GCA_945898105.1 Comamonas sp. lk
GATGCGTAACTGATGAGGATTGAACATCGCTTCGTCAAAGTTTCTATTGATGCAAGAACGCAACGCGTCTCCCGGGTCGGCCATGTCTTTCATTCCATCTAGCGCGTAGGTGGTCCACTGGTCGCACAGGGTTTTATACGACTGCAGCAATAGCTCGTCTTTGCTGCCGAAATGGTGGTTGATCAGGCCGCGTGACACGCCGCCTTCGGCACAAATGCGTTCGATGGTGATGCCGCTATAGCCGTATTTTGCAATCGAGCGCGTGGTGGCGTCGATCAGCAGTCGCTTACGTACCTCAGGCTGCTCGCGGTTGCGCGCGGGCGCAAGTTTTGCGGATCCTTTGGAAGGGGTAGGTGGATGTGCCATGCAAGCTGTTGCAAATATCCTATTGTTCCACGTGGGCCGCAGTGCGATCGTCTACCAGTGCGCGCATGGCTTGCAAATACCAATCGATATAAAGGCGTGCGCAGGACTCCATGGGCGCATAGGGGCCAGGGGTGAAAAAGGCCGAGTTCACGCCCAACTGATTGACTTCGATGATGCGTTGGTCTTCCTTGCTGGTGAAGTCCCACATCCAGGTGAGCCGGTCTAGTGCATAGTCCACTCCCTCTATTGCGTCTTGGTCTACCAGCCATATCAATTCAAAGTCAGTGCGGTCCACGGTCTGTGGCACGGTACGGTAGAGCAGGGTGTAGTCCGGGTAGGCCACGAAATTGGAACTCGGTCCCAGGTCGATGAATGAAAACCCGCCGTCATAACCTTTGCCGCGGAATTCGCCCATCAGCGGCGCTACCGCTCGGCCATCGGCGCTGCCGGTCAGAAAACCATCGACCATGGCCGAGGCGATGCAGTCTGCGCTCTCTTGGCCGCTATGGGCTGTGGTGTAGTAAAAATCTTGTTCGTGCAGATTTAGCCCCAAAGCTTGGCGGCGTGTACGCAAAGCTTGGTCCGGCCCCTGGCGCAAGGCATCGGGGCGCGAGTAGGTGTGGCGCTTGGAATATTCCTGGTGCGCCGGTGTGCAGTGGTAGCACTCCTGGTAGTTTTCTTCCACCAGCTTCCAGTTGGCTGCGATGCTATAGGTCTTGCGAGCAGCCACTTTGGCATGGCTCCAGCCATAGACTTTCGCCGCTGGTGCAAATACCTGGCGCATGTGTTCCAAGCCCAAAGGTTCGCGCGCCAGGGTGATAAAAATCATGCCTTCTTCCACATGCACTGCTAGCTGGCGCAAGCTGTGCTCCGCGGGGTTAAAGCTTTCTTGCATACCGCGCGCATACAGCAATTGACCGCTGCAGTCATAGGTCCAACCATGGTAGGGGCAGACGAATTTGCCATTGGCTTTGTGGCCTTGGGATTCGTCGCAAATACGCGAACCCCGGTGGCGACAGACGTTGAGCAAGGCGCGTATCTGGCCATCGGCGTCGCGGGTGATGATGACCGATTCACCGCCCAGCTCCAGGGTAAAAAAATTGCCTGGCCGGGCGACCATGCTGCTGTGGCCTACGCAGTGCCAATGCGCCAATAAAAAGTGGCGCATATCCAGTTCAAAAATTTGCGGGTCTTTGTAAAACGCGCGCGGCAGCGCGTGGCCGCTTTGATGCGCTGCGAGGGCTTGCCGCAGAATTGCCAGCGCATCGGGCGCGGCATTTGGGTAGAACAAGAGGGGCTGGGGTTTGGACATGGTACGACTCAACGCTCGGGCGGCGGCGTGGCACGGCGGCGGGCGGGTAGGTAAAAAGGGCGTTCGACAATTTTGCAGCGGACATTGCGCCGCTCCCATTGCAGCTCGCGGTGCAGGTATAAGTCCACCCACAAGCTGCCTTGGGTGTTGCAATAGGGTGCGTCCAGGCGGGCGATGGCGATATTGCACTTGAGCGTGGGTGACCACATGGCCGAGGTGATTTCGCCGGCCTGAATAGTGTTGTCTTTGTCGGCATAGACCAGCGAGCCGTGGGCTGCTTTATTGCCCTCCAATTCCAAGCCGACCAGCTTGCGCCGCGGACCAGTTGCTTGGGCTGCCAGCAACGCGCGACGCCCATTGAAATGCCCTTTGTCCATGGCCACGGTCCAGGCCAAGTTCAACTCCCACGGGGTGCTTTCGCGGCCCAAGCGGATGGTGTGTTTGCAGGAAATAAAGTCGACATCGGGCAAGATAAAACCGGCCTCGATGCGCGCCATATCCAGCGCCTCGTAGCCAATTGGCGTGATACCCCGGTTGCGGCCTGCTTCCATCAGACTGTTCCACAACAGTGCAGCGCCTTCGGGGGCGATCCAAACTTCGTAGCCCAAATCGCCGGTAAAGCCGGTGCGCGACACCGTCACGCGGTGGCCTTGCCAATCCTGGTGCAACATGGCCATGGGTTTGAGGTTTTCCAGGCCATCTAGCCCCATGGCGCGCAAAACCGTAAATGCTGTAGGCCCTTGCACC
Source organism: Comamonas sp. lk (assembly GCA_945898105.1). Taxonomy (GTDB): domain Bacteria; phylum Pseudomonadota; class Gammaproteobacteria; order Burkholderiales; family Burkholderiaceae_C; genus Allorhodoferax. The sequence continues at coordinate 2,426 of CAMDHL010000037.1, forward strand.
GCCAGTGCTGCAATGTCGGCAGTGACTTCGGCAATTTGCACATCAAAACCAATAGCGCTGTCTTGTAACCATTCGAGCTGGCGCTCCTGGCTGCACAAGCGGAACTCTTGTGGCCCCAGGCGGAACACGGTGCCGTCGTCGATAACATGGCCCGCATCGTCACACCACAGGGTGTAGACCACTTTGTCCACCGCGAGTTTGCGCATATCGCCGGTGACCACGCGATTGAGGTAGCGTTCTGCGTCCGGCCCGCAGATGCGGTACTTCACCATTGGCGTCAAGTCAAACAGGGCGCAACTATTGCGGATGGCAAAGTATTCGTGCTCGGTGATTGAATACACGCCGGGCGTGCTGTAACCAGTCCAGGCGATAAAGCTGTCGGTCTGAATCCAGGGCCGGCTGGCTTCATAAAACGGTGTGCGCAGCAGGGGACGGCGGTAGTGCGCATCCGATAACTGGGGCAGCGATGCGAACTTCATGGCGCGCTCCGTTTTTTTAGGATCGCGCGCGCCGCATGGCGCCCGGCCAGGCCCATGATGCCGCCGCCGGGGTGGCAGGCTGCACCACACATCCACAGGCCCGGCAGTGGGCTTTGGTATTGCTGGTGAAGGGGCAGCGGGCGGTTGATGAAAAACTGGTCAAAGCTGAGCGCGCCCTGGTGCCAGTGGCCACCGGCTAAGCCGAATTCGCGCTCAATGTCTGATGGTGTGAGTAGTTCGCAATGCTCCACTAAGGCGCCTAGTCCGGGGGCATGGTTTTCCAGCACAGAAAAAATGTTCTTCAATAGCTGAGCGCGCGCGGCCTGTGGGTCTGGCCCCAAGTCGTAAGGGACAAATTGCACGAGCGCTGAAAGCACATGCTTGCCCTCGGGCGCCAGGCCTGGGTCGTTCAGCGTGGGCAGGCTGATTTCTAGCGCTGGGCGTTCGGGGATTTCGCAGTATTTGCTGGGGTTGAAGGCCTGCTCCAAATAATCCATGCTCGGGCTGATGAGCAGGCGGCCACGCAAAGCGGCTGCATCCACGCCGCTAAAGGCCGGTAGCGCGGACAGGCTAATGTGCAGTTTGGCTACCAGACCACGCGAACGGAAATGGCGCACGCGGCGCACTGTGCCAGTATCTAGGTGGGCCGCTCCGAGTAAGTCCATCAAGGTGTGCTTCAGGCCAGTGCCTGAGACTACGACCGCCGCTTCTATTTCCTGCCCATCGGCTAGGCGTACGCCGCAGGCCTTGTCCTCGCGTGTCACGATGCTCTGCACCGCGGTGCCAGTGCGGATCTGCACACCCTGGGCAGTGCAGGCCAGGGCCAGCGCGTCACTGAAAGCGCCCATGCCCCCCAAGACTTGCGATAGCCCAACACTGCCCGAGCCTTGTTCGCCTGCCAACCGGTACAGCCAGGTCAGCACAGTTCCGGGCGACCGCGGTCCGTATTCGCCACCTAGGCACGCGTCAAAGGCCAATGCGCCTTTTAACTCTGCATCAGTCAGGTTGTCGTCCAGCAAGTCATAGACATTCATTCCACCTATGCGCAGCAGCTCGCGCATAGCGCTCTTGCCCATCAGTCGAAGCCGCAACGCCAAACGCAACATGGTCCAGCGCTCACCCCAGCGCGTGAGCGAAAGCTGGGGAGGTGTGGTGTGCAGTAAGTGGGAAACCAATGCCCCGAAGCCTTGCATGCGCTTTTGAAATGGCGCATAGCCTTGTGCATCGGCGGCGCTCAGACCGCCTGGGGCGTGCAGGGCCAGGGCTGGACCATTGGGGCGCAGCGCATGTGTCGGTAAGGCTTGTGCTGCCAGCAACAGGCCGTGGCTTTGCAAGCCAAAGTCTTGCACCATGCTTTGTGGCAGCGCATGCAGAAAATGCGCGCAGCCCGAAACACTAAAACCCGGTGCAAAGCTGCGTGTGACCGCAGCTCCGCCCACTTGGTCACGCGCTTCCAGAACCAGCACTTTGCGCCCAGCGCGCGCCAGATCCAGGGCGCAGGCCAGGCCGTTATGGCCCGCCCCGATGACGATGGCATCAAAGCGGGTATTCATGCTTGCCCCCGCAGCCCTAAGTCCTGCAAGACCGAGCGCGCGGCATTGGCGCCGGGTGCGCCCATGACGCCACCGCCCGGATGCGTGCTGGAGCCACACATATACAAGCCTTGGACCGGCGAGCGGTATTGCGCATAGCCGGGAATAGGCCGGTTAAATAGCAACTGGTCCATGGTCAATTCACCTTGGAAGATATTGCCTTCGGTCAGGCCAACTTCGTTTTCTATATCCCAGGGCGTACGTATTTCTGCATGGCGTATCAGGCTTTTGAAGTTGGGGCTGTGTTCGGCAATCGCGTTGATCACGGTAGTGCCAAAAGCCTCGCGCTTGCTGTCGTCCCAGGGGCCATCGGCCAGTTCATAGGGCGCGTATTGCACAAACACCGACATATAGTGCTTGCCTTCGGGGGCCATCGTCGGGTCGATGATGGAGGGCAGCAGCATGTCCACATACGGGTGGCGCGACCAGCGGCCGGCTTTCCAGTCGTCATAGCCGCGCTCGATGTCATCCATGGTCTCGGAGATGTGCATATCGCCTTTTATGGCCGGCGAGTCCGGTGGCAGCGCCGGGAAATGCGGCAGGCCGTCCAGCGCGATATTGAGCTTCCCAGAGGAGCCCCGAATTTTGAAGCGGCGCACCAGTTCCACAAAGTCCGGTGGCAGTGCTTTGGCGTCCACGGTGTTTAAAAACGTGCGCTTAACGTCCATGTTGGAGATCACCGTGGCTGCATGAATCTCTTCGCCACTGTCTAAAACTACGCCGGTGGTTTTGCCGCCGCGCACCAGAATTTGCGCTACCGGAGCGTCGGTGCGTATGCTGCCACCGCTAGCTATCAGCGAGTCGGACATGGCCTGCGTGACCGCTCCCATTCCCCCGCGCGCAAAGCCCCAGGAGCCTACGGCGTCGTCAATATCACCCATGTAGTGGTGCAGCAATACATAGGCGGTGCCGGGAGAGCGCGGTCCCAGGGCGGTGCCGATGATGGAGCTTCCGGCCAGGGTGGCTTTGATCAGGTCGTTCTCGAAATATTCGTCTAGGTAATCGGCTGCGCTCATGGTCCAAAAGCGGATGGTGTCATGCATGCGCTCATCGCCCAACGCATGAAAGCGTTGGCCCAGGTAGAGCAGTTCCATGATGTCTTGCGACTTGAAGGAGGCCGGGTCCGGCGGCGTGCGCATAAGCAGCGGCTTGATGAATTTGCACTGGCGCATAACGTCGCGCGAAAAGCGCTCATAGGCCTCGGCATCGCGTGGGGAGTGGCGGGCATATTCCCGGCGCTGCGCGTCGGGGTTGGTATAGGTAGCCAGGTGGCGGCCGTCGCGCGTCAGCGCCGCGCCGCCGCCGTAGGGAATAACTTGCAGACCGAATTTAGGCAACTCCAGTGCGCGCATGATTTCGGGGCGCAAGAGGCTACACACATACGAACAATTAGAGTAGGTGAATTCCGGGTGCAAGCTGCGGCTGACCGCTGCCCCGCCAACATAGTCATTGCGTTCCAGCACCAGCACCTTAAGCCCGGCGCGCGCCAGATAGCAGGCGCTGACCAGGCCGTTATGGCCTGCGCCCACCACGATCACGTCCCACTTTTCTTGCCCCGCCATCAGCGTCACTCCAAGGGCCGACCGGCAGGGCAAGAGCGCCCGGTGCGGCTGGCATGCACTTACTATACGATTGTTTAATAGCATCCGCAAGTCCGGAATAAAAATGTATCTATGAGGGTTTGCGTGGCTTGACTTTGCCTGCTTACTATACTAACGTTCAACAAGCGGCGGCCCCATTTCGGTCTACCGTTTTCATGGAAAGCTCGCGTACATGGCCTATCCGCTGTCTGCTTCCGCACAAGCCTGGCAAGCCAAGGCGCGCGCATTTGTGGACGAGGAGCTGATTCCGTTTGAGGAAACCGCCGAGTTCAACGAAGGCGAGTTGCCACCCGAGGTGTATGCCCGTCACCAGCAGATGGCGCTGGAGCTGGGTTTGCCGCGCATCGACGCGCCCTTGGCCTATGGCGGACTGGCGCTACCCATGCTGGAGCAGGTGCTGATTTGGGAGCAACTTGGCCGGGTGACTAATGCCTTGTCTTGGTGTATGTCTGAAGTGCATGCCTGGATGTTTGAAGCCTGTAGCCCCGCGCAAATAGCGGCCTACATCTTGCCCATGATGCAGGGTCAGCGCCGCGAGTGTTATGCGATTACCGAGGCCGAAGCTGGCTCGGACAACAGCACCATGCAAACCCGCGCCGTGCGCGCAGAGGGGTGCTACCGGATCAGCGGTGAGAAGTGGTTTGTCACCAGCGCCAACAAGGCGGACTTTGCCTTTGTGCAAGCAGTGGTGGATGAAGGTGATGGCATAGACGGGCAGCACGCCTTGTTTTTTGTGGACCTGAACAGCGCGGGTATCACCATGGTGGACAACCCTTTGTTTGGCCACACCTATTCCTCGCATCACCCGACCTACCGCTTTGAAGCGGTGCAGGTGCCGCTTGAAAACCGCATCGGCGCGCCTGGGCAAGGAATGGAATTTACCCGCAGCTGGTTCCGTCGCGAGCGTTTGATGATTGCAGCGCGCTGCTGCGGCGCTGCGGCGCGTCTGATCGATATGGGCTCGGACTTTGCTAAGCAGCGGGTGGTGTCGGGCCAGCCTATTGCGCAGTACCAGCTTATCCAGGCCATGCTGGCCGACAGCCTGACCGAATTGTGGGCTGCCCGCCTCATGACGTATGAGGCAGCAGCGATGCAAGACCGCGGTGAAGACGTGGCACTGGTCCATACGCATTGCTCCATGGTCAAGCTTTATGCCTCAGAAATGGCCAATCGCGTAGCCGACCGGGTGGTGCAAATTTTTGGCGGGCGCGGTTATATGCGCAGCAATGCAGCGCAACGGTTTTTCCGCGAACTGCGGGTGGATCGGATCTGGGAGGGCACCAGCGAGATACAGCGCCTCATCATCGCGCGCAGTGTGCTCAAGCGCGGTGTTGAAGGAGTGATTGGACGATGAGCGCCAACCCTTTAATAAAAAAATCTAACAACGCCTTGGGTGAGGACGGTTTTTTACAAGTGCAGTCGGTCAGTAAGAAATTTGGCAGCGACACGGTGGTGAGTGACTTGAATTTGTCTATCCGACGTCAAGAATTTTTTGCATTGCTCGGCAGTTCAGGGTGCGGTAAGTCCACCTTGCTTCGCATCATGGCCGGTCTGGAGACGCCTACGCAAGGGCGCATCTTGTTGGACGGCCAGGACATTACCGATGTGCCGGCGCATGAACGGCCTGTGAATATGATGTTCCAGTCCTATGCCTTGTTTCCGCACATGAATGTGACGGCCAATATCGCGTATGGCTTAAAGCGTGAGGGCCGCGCCAAATCGGAGATTACTGAGCGCGTGGCCGAAGTGCTGGACCTGGTGCAGATGCACAGCCACGCACGGCATATGCCAGCCCAGTTATCCGGCGGGCAGCAGCAGCGCGTGGCTCTGGCGCGCAGTCTGGTCAAGCAGCCCAAGTTGCTCTTGCTGGACGAACCCATGTCGGCGCTGGACAAACAAATCCGCCAAAAAACCCAATTTGAGCTGGGAAGCATTTTGTACAAAGTTGGTGTGACCTGTGTCATGGTGACGCACGACCAAGAAGAGGCTATGACTATGGCCGACCGCTTGGCAGTGATGAGTGAGGGGCGGATTGTGCAAATAGGCTCGCCCGAGCAAGTCTATGAAACCCCGTCCACGCAGTTTGCGGCCGAGTTCATAGGCTCGACCAACGTGTTTGCCGGCGTGCTTTCGGATCGCCGAGGCCAGGTCGTATGCGCGGATTTTGAAGCGCCGCTGGACCTAGGTGAGATGGAGCAAAGTGCCAAGATAGGGCAGGCGCTTCGGGTTTCGGTAAGGCCCGAGCGCATACGCATGCAATTGGCGGCGCCTGATATCAAAGCGCCTCCCGTCAATGCCGCGCTGGGCACGGTCGCGCAGATTGGTTACATGGGTAGCTACACCTTGTTTTATGTGACGCTTGTTTCGGGTCGCACATTGGTGGTGAATGTGCCGCGCGAAGTGATGATGGGCTTTGAGCGTGCGCCTGACTATGACGATACGGTGCTGGTCCAATGGTCTAGCCGCAGCATGGTCCGGTTGGCCTGAATCTCTTAACACCATGTCTAACGCCTTCACCGCACGTTCTTGGATACCCGGCCCACGGGCGCTTGCGATTGGTGTGCCCTTTGTGTTTTTGCTGCTGTTTTTCATGCTGCCGTTCTTGCTGGTATTGAAAATCAGCCTCGCTCAATCGGCGATGACGGTCCCGCCTTATTTGCCTCTATGGGCCTTTGAAAACGGGAAACCTGTTTGGTTGTGGACCCTGGACAACTATCTGACCATATTCGGGGACGATATTTATCTGTCGGCCTATATCAACTCCGTAAGGGTCGCATTTTTCACGACGCTTATATGTCTCTTGATTGGCTACCCCACAGCCTGGCTGATTGCGCGCGCCAAGCCTCTTGCACGCAATCTTTTATTGATGGGAATCGTGCTGCCGTTTTGGACCTCCTACCTGGTGCGGGTGTATTCCTGGATCGGGATTTTGAAGGATCAGGGTTTGGCCAATAGCTTGTTGCTGTACCTGGGTTGGATTGATGCGCCACTGCGCCTAATGCAAAACACGCTGGGACTGTATATCGGTATGGTGTATTCCTATCTGCCCTACATGATTTTGCCGCTCTGCGCCTTTTTGATGAAGATGGACCCGCGCCTGCCCGAGGCGGCCCGCGACCTGGGTGCCAAGCCTTGGGAGGTGTTCTTCACGGTCACGCTGCCCTTGTCTTTACCCGGCATTACTGCGGGTTCGTTGTTGGTGTTTATCCCCTGCGTTGGCGAGTATGTGATTCCCGAGCTGCTGGGAAGTGCCGATGATTTGATGATCGGGCGCGTCATGTGGTCCGACTTTTTCAACAGCATTGACTGGCCGCTGGCGGCTGCTGCAACGGGCCTGATGGTGGCGCTGCTGCTACTACCCATGGCCTGGTTTCAGCGCTTGCAAAACCGTGGCGGTATGGCGCTATGAACTTCCTGTTGAAAAACGCGGGTCGCATGTTTTTAACTTTGGTTTTTCTCTTTCTTTACTTGCCCATGGCCAGTGTGGTGGTCTATTCTTTTAACGCCTCGCACCTGGCTAATGAGTGGACGCATTTTTCCACCGCGTGGTACGTCAAGCTGCTGCAAGATGAAGAGCTATTGGATGCCTGCCTTACTAGCGTGCAACTGGCCTTTGCTACTGCATGTTGTTCGGTAGTGATCGGTGCCTGGGTCGGTTTTGTGCTGGCCTATTACCGACGCTTTGCTGGCAGTACCTTGTTCTCGGCCATGGTCAACGCGCCACTGGTATTGCCAGAGGTAATTTCCGGCATTTCGTTGTTGCTGCTCTTTGTTGCGATGGAGCAGATGTTTGGCTGGCCCCAAGGCCGGGGCCTTGCAACCATGTTGATAGGCCACACTATGCTGTGCGTCTCTTATGTAGCCCTTACCGTCTCGGCCCGCTTATCGTCCATGGATGCATCGCTAAGCGAAGCCGCCCGCGATCTTGGTGCTACCCCCTTGCGCGTGTTTTTTGATATCACGCTACCACTGATCCTGCCCTCGCTACTGGCCGGTTGGATGCTGTCTTTCACGATATCGCTGGACGACGTGATCATGTCAGCGTTTTTATCTGGCCCTGAAACCACCACCTTGCCATTGGTTCTGCTCTCGCGCATGCGTCTGGGCATGAACCCGGAAATAAATGCTATGGGTACTCTGATTATTGGCGTGGTCAGCATTGCCGTAGTTGGCAATAGCTATTACCTAATGAAGCGTGAGCGAGCCCAGGCACAGAGCATGCGCAATGCTTTGCGGGCAGCGCCCAACACCACAAACACAGGAATATAGGCATGAATGAAAACGCAGCGAACCAGGACGCCCATTGGGTGCACCCCTGGGAATACATGGCCACCGCCGGCAATGCCGGGCGCACCACCCTGAGCCACGGTGAAGGTATTTACGTCTATGACGACAAGGGCGCACGGATGATTGACGGCCCTGCGGGCATGTGGTGCACCCAAATCGGCTATGGCCGTGCGGAAATGGCTCAGGCGATTGCGGAGCAGGCCACGCGCCTTACCTATATCAATCCCTTTTCTTTAAGCGCGGAACCACCGACCCGGCTGGCGCGCAAACTCGCCTCGGTGGCACCCGGCGTCATGAACCAGGTGTTTCTGACCACAGGCGGCACAACAGCGGTTGAGACCGCGCTTCGCTTTGTTCATTACTACAACAATGTGCTGGGTCGTCCGGCAAAAAAGCACATCATCTCGCGCGCCGGGGCATACCACGGTAGTAGCTACCTCACGGGCATGATCGCCGGTAAAGATCGGGACAAAAGCTTCCTGGATATTTCCATGCCGCAGGCCCATTTGCTTTCGGGCGTGAATCCGCGATTGCGGCCCGAGGGCATGAGCCTAGAAGATTTTTGTACTGCCCGGGTAAATGAACTGGAAGCCAAGATTTTGGAAATTGGGCCGGACAAAGTGGGCGCATTTATCGCCGAGCCGGTGCAAGCTTCGGGGGGTGTCATCGTGGCGCCAGATGGCTATTTCCGCCGTGTGTGGGAGGTTTGCCTCAAATATGATGTTTTGTTCATTGCTGATGAAGTGGTTACCGCCTTTGGGCGCTTGGGTTATTGGTTTGCTAGCAAAGAAGTGTTTGGTGTAGAGCCCGATTTGGTGACTTGCGCCAAGGGCATCACCTCAGGATATCTGCCGCTGGGGGCTTGCTTGATTTCCGACCGCGTATTCGCCCAAGTGAGCGGCGAGCAGGCCCAGGGCGGCACCTTTGCCCACGGCTATACCAATTCAGGCCATCCGGTGTGCAGTGCTGCTGCCCTGAAAAATATGGAGATCATGGAGCGCGAAGAGCTACTCGCGCACGTGCGCGACATCGGACCGCACTTTCAGAGGCGCTTGCATGCTTTGCGAGACATCCCGCTGGTGGTCGATACCAGGGGCATGGGCTTGCTCGGTTGCGTGGAGTGCACCGTGCGTGGTGCGCACGACAGTGGTCTGTCACAGGCGCAATTGCTGGCATTGGATACCGAGCTGGGTGCTCGAATAGATCGCCATTGCCAAAGCCTTGGCTTGATGTTGCGGCCGATTGTCAACCTGTGTGTTTTTTCACCGGCGCTGATCATCACTAGGGCTCAGATCGACGAGATGTTCGACATCATGCGAGAAGGAATTGTGCGCACCATGCACGAAGTCGAGCAGGAGATGGGCTATGCGCTTGCCTAATCAGGCGTCACTTTTTCTGGGCTGAAGCGGTACTGCACCTCGCTCCAATTTTGCACCGCAAAGGTGTAAAGAATCAGTAGGTCCTCGGCTTCGAAGTTGTCAATCTGGTGCTCGGCATCGCTGGGAATGAAAATGGCCGTGCCGGTCTCGACGGCAATGGCTTGGCCTTCGACCGTGACAACGCCGCGCCCGCTTAAGGTGTAGTAATTTTCAGGCTCGCTGTGGCGGTGCGCTTTGAGCGCTTCACCGCAGCGCACACGCGCTACACCCATCACCATATTAGGACCGCCCGGCCCCTGGCCACCCAGTAAATCCTTCCAGGTCACCGCACCGCGCTCGGCGGCTTCGGCAGGGGGCCAGCCATCCCACTCCAGGTCAGCCAGGCGGCGGACCAGGGCTTTAGGTTTATCCGCGCTCACAGGCCAGATTTAAAGCGCAGCCACAATTTGTTGGTTGCTCGCAGCAAATCGGTCTCCTGTGGTTTGAATACGAAATAGTCGGCCATTTGGGCTTCACTGGGATAAAGGAAGGGATCGTTAGCCAGTTCGGGTTTGATCATGGGTTTGGACGCGGGCACTGCATTGGTGTAGGTAATCTCGTTAGTGATTTCCGCAGCGATCTCCGGGCTCAGCAGAAAGTTAATCCATTTGTGCGCTGCGTCTTTGTTGGTCGAGTCTTTAGGAATGCCCATCAGGGTAAACCACAGACCGGTGCCGCCTTTGGGGGTGGCATAGCGGATGTCAAAGTCTTTGCCCGCCGCTTTGGCGCGGCGCTTCATCACGTTGTAGTCGCCAGACCAAGCGGTGGAAATGCAGACATCACCACTAGCAACATCACTGATCATGTTGTTGGAGAAGAACTTGATATAGGGTCGGATTTTGGCCAGCTCTTTGAACGCGTCTTGCGTATCCGATAGCTTCGTGCTGTTGGGGTCTCGCCCCATATAGGCCATCATCATGCTGGCCTCACTGGGTTGGTCAATCAGCGCAATGCCGCACTTGGCCAGAATCTTGGCGTTTTCTGGTTTAAACAAGAG
>CAMDHL010000038.1 GCA_945898105.1 Comamonas sp. lk
ACAGCTTCGTGAGATAAGGCAAACCGGCTTATCGGTGCTTGAGATGGCTGGGCGAATCAACGAAGTATCAATGCGGGCGCAACAATCTGCGGAGGTTGCGCGGCTATCGCTAATTACTTCAAACTCCGGGTTGATTGCGGTCCAGGACACGATAGAAGGAATGAACACCTTGCGTGAGCAAATCCAAGAAACATCAAAGCGTATTAAGCGATTGGGCGAATCCTCACAGGAAATTGGCGAGATTACAGAGATCATCTCAGACATTACCGAGCAGACAAATGTACTGGCACTGAATGCTGCCATACAGGCAGCATCAGCCGGTGAAGCTGGGCGTGGCTTTGCCGTAGTGGCGGAAGAAGTTCAGCGTTTGGCGGTACGTTCAGCAGAAGCCACCCAGCAAATCGCTGGGATTGTTAGGGCCATTCAAGGGGACACCCAGGATGCGATTGGCGCTATGGAAAGATCAGCACAAGGGGTAATCGCAGGTGCAAATTTGTCAGACAAAGCTGGTGCTGCGCTATCCGACATTGACAAGATAAGCAGACAGGTCGCTGATCAGGTGGAAAGTATCTCGGTTACCACATTGCGTGAAGCGGCGATGGCAAATGATGTCGCGAAGAGCATTCAAAACATCTTCACAGTGACCGAACAAACAGAAAGAGGCAATCTGTCCACCGCGGCAGAGGTACACAGACTTGCACTGGTGGCCAATGAGCTACGGAAGTCTGTTGCAAGATTCAAGGTTAAATAAATCTCAATATCTCAAACTTCTTTAACAAGTTTTTAAACCTTTCAAGTATGTCGGCTTCAGAAGAAAAAACAAAGTTTGAAAATCAACCAAGAGAGCTCGCCCCTCTAACTTGGGTACTTCCTGATATTCGCAAATCATTTCCAATGGCTGTAAGCGCCTTACGCCATTTTTCTATAAACACAAAAAACCGGCGACAAGGCGCTGAAGATGATCTTTCAGACGGTGTCTTGCGCGACGTTTCCCGCCAATTTCGTCAGTCGCGCAGTGCGATGGATATCATTGGACAAGAGGGTGTCGCAATCATAATTGCCGTCTTGGAAAATCTGGTTGAGATATTTGCTGAAAATCCTGCGGTCTGCACAGAAAAAGCGATTCAATGCATTGAGAATGCAACAAGGGGCATCATTGAATTTCTAGAAGCCGTGCTTAGGGGGCGCAATGCGTCTGAAGTAGGGCTATTTCCTCAATACCGGGAATTAGCACTACTTATAAATAGTCCGCGTATACATCCAGCCGATTTATGGTGCGTGAATTGGACATGGCGCGATCTAAAGGTGTCCACGTTCAAATCGAAGTTGGCTGCAAGTCCCAGTCTGAAACTAAAGATGGATGATGCGCTTCTACGTTTTCTAAATGCCGGCGACTTGCAAGCGGCGAGGGAGTTAGCGTTGCATTGCTCAGGATTGGCATGCGCCAGTGAAGAGCTTGCGAACAGAACGTTTTGGTCAATTGCAGCTGGATTTTTCGAGGCTTCTGCACACTCCTTGTTATCGGTGGATATATATGTCAAACGCGCAGCTTCTCAAATCTTGCAGCAATTGAGCGTATTGTCTAAAGATGTTAGTCCCTCTGAGCGAGTCGCACAAGATGTAGCATTTTTCGTATTAAGAGCTTCTCCGACTGATCTGGAGCAGCTGCCATTTATTCGAGAAGCGCGCCAAGTCTATGCGGACATGGAAGTCTTCAGAGGCGATTACAACGAATTACTGTACGGGCGTATTGATCCTGTGCAATTGGACTACCTACGACGGAGATTGGGTTCATTGTCGGAAAGTTGGTCCGCCTGGGTTGCAGGCGATGTCAGCCGCACTTCTGCGGTCACCCAGCATATGTCCTCCGTTGGTGATTCTTTGCTAGCGCTGAGCCCACAAAGCGATTCTTTGGTGCGGGCGCTTTCAATGGCGGTATCTGCTGCGTTATCGGCTGATGCTAAGCCTAATGCAAGCCTGGCTATCGAAGTTGCGACTACGATTTTGTACCTGGAAGCTGTCTATGAAGATTTAGATCAGGCAAGCGAATTCATAGGTGAAAGGTCGAATGCGCTAGCCCGCAGACTATCTCAAGTTACCGAAGGTTTAGCGCCAGAGGCGGTAGAGCCTTGGATGGAGGCTCTGTACCGTAGGCGAAGCGAACGCAATAGCATGAGCAGCGTTACGAGTGAGCTCCGTGTTACCTTGTTTGCAGTGGAATCAGCCTTGGAGAAATATCGCGTTGATCCGTCAGATTCAAGTATTTTGGTGCTGATCTCGGGTTACTTGTCCCAAATGTATGGGGTGTTTTCTGTTCTTGGTCTCTACCAGGCCGCTAATGCGGTATTTAAGATCCGTGAAATACTTGATAGCCACATGGCTAACGCGCGCAGAAACCACCCGATACCCATCAAGGTATATGAGCAAATAGCAGGTAGCGTCAGTACATTAGGTTTCTTAATAGACTTACTTAACTACCAAATTGGAATAGCTAAGGAAATGTTTTTTTATGATACGAAATCTGGAGAATTTCGTTATCTCAACGGGCGCGGTGTCGGAGCGCCCAGTGCTAGTACAAGTAATCGTCCTGAATCGATTCCTAAACCCAGTCAAAAGCAAGATGAATTTAGGCCGACTATGCCAGTGTTACAGGCACCGCAGGAAGCGCGGCCCCCCGAAAATAGCGGCGAGTTTATCGAAACCTCTGTCGCATTCGAAAAAGATGATGACCGTGATATTTTGCTGATCTTTTTGGATGAAGCCAAAGAGGTGCTCGAATTTGCCCAAAGTACCCTGCGATCATCTGGCTGGCAACACGCTGATTCATCGCATCTAAATACCATCCGAAGGACATTTCACACTCTTAAGGGCGGTGCGAGGATGGTTGGACTCGAGGAGTTTGGAGAAGCGGCGTGGTCATTTGAAATGCTTCTGACACAGTGGGAGGATGACAATCGAGAAATAACATTACAATTTTTGGAATTGATCTCTCAAGCGCTAGAAGCGTTTACGACATGGGCTCAGTGCATCTCTCTAAATCGAACTCCACCATGGACAACTGAAGTATTTCAGACACGAGCGAACGCCATGCTGCAAGAGCAGCGATTTATTCCATTTACCCTGACGCATGAGCAATCGCTAGTTGAGCGTGAAGTTGAAAAGGTCTCCGCTTCCTTGTCCGACTCTATCGCCGAGGGCTTTGATTCCCTGCAGACGGCTGACATGGCGCAGTCAGGCGTGCTGCCGGACGAGTCATCAAACAAGTTTCCGGAAGAATTTTTTGAAATATTTTTGTCAGAGACAAGCGATTGGGCTTTTGCGTTACTTGAGGAGGTAAAAAACTGGCAGCTAGGTAAAAAAGACCCAAACATTGACGTTGCGCAATCGCTCGCGCACTCCATACGTGGAAATTCTGCTGCTGTTGGAATTCCAGCTATCACGCAGTTAGCACTGGCTATTGAAGAAGCCATGGAGCGGGTCAAGGCTCATCAGATACCAGTGATGGTCTTTGCGTCCGAAGTTTTAACTGCGGCCAATGTGCTTCATGATTTGGTACGACATTGCGCACACGATCGCTCGCCTTCGTTGGATACTGAAATTTTAGAGATGTTATTGCAACTCGGGAAAACTGACGGCGTAGAGGGTGATATCTCTAAATCCCAGCGTTCAGTTGCGATTAATGAACGATTGGTTGAGGAAGATCGGGCCCCATCTGAAACTAGAACGTTAAAGTCCGTTGGCAGCACCTTAGATGAATGGACGTTTCCGGCGCGGGCATCAATCATCCCGCCTGCTATCACTATGGAGTCGCTTGAGGACGATGAGCAGCTTGACAGCCAGGACAGTCTGGACATAGAGCTGTTACCTATTTTCCAAGAAGAAGCTGCCGAACTGATGCCCTCACTGGGGACGGCTCTGCGGCGTTGGAGCGATCAGCCATTGGAGTTAGCACACCGGGCTAGTGTCTTGCGCCTGCTGCATACGCTGAAGGGGAGTAGTAGACTTGCCGGGGCGTTGCGTCTTGGAGAGCTCACCCATCGCATGGAATCCTCCATTGAGTTTGTAAAGTCTTCGCGCACATCAACGACGGAAATTGATCGGTTTCTTGGCCAATTTGATCGCCTGAACAAAATGTTTGTCTCCTTAGGACAGCAGGCTGAAACCGGTGAACAGCAAGGTGGCGAAGATGGCAATTTGGTGAGTGTTGGTTGTTCTGCCGATGGGACTACTCCGTCGGAAGTTATTACGAAGCAAAGAGCCCATACGTCGCTGCCTAGTTTGATCAGGGTGCGTGCAGCCGTCGTTGAAAGATTGGTCGATGAGGCGGGAGAGATCGCAGTGCAGCGATCGCGACTGGAGTCCCATTTGGGCCAGATCACTGCTTCACTAACTGATCTCCAACAAACCTTGGACCGTTTGGGTCAGCAACTTCGCGAGTTGGAATTACAGGCGGATATCCGGATCCAATCACGCGCATTGGCAAATTTGGATGCCAGCCAGCAATTTGATCCTTTGGAGTTTGATCGCTTTACGCGTTTGCAAGAAATATCTCGGATGATGGCTGAGTCAGTGGGAGATGTGGCAACCGTCCGTAGAAATGTACAAACAGCCCTTTACGCATCCAAAGAAGACTTAGAGCAACAGGCACGTCAGACGCGAGAACTGCAACGTGACCTTCTGCGCATGCGACTCGTAGACTTTGAGGCAGTAGCAGATCGCTTTTACGGCGTGGTGCGCCAGGCTGCCAAAGAGCTAGGCAAGCGCGTAACCTTAGATATAGAGGGTGGACGTCTGGAGGTCGACCGCAGCGTCCTGGAAAGAATGACGCCGGCATTTGAGCATTTGCTGCGTAATGCCGTGGTGCATGGCATCGAGGCGCCGGCTGAACGAGCTTCAGCGGGAAAACCCGTTGATGGAGCCATATCGATATCCGTAAGCCAGGAGGGCAACGATGTGGCAGTCGTTTTCCGCGATGATGGGCGAGGAATTTCAGGAGAAAAAATTCGAGCCAAAGCGATACAACTTGGCCTAATCTCAGGTAATGACGATCTAGATGATGAAGCACTCTTTCAGTTGGTATTTAAGCCTGGATTTTCTACTTCTGCAGAGGTATCTGAATTGGCGGGAAGGGGAATTGGACTGGATGTGGTGTTATCTGAGGTCAAGGCCTTGGGAGGGCGTATCGAGACCCATTCGGAACTTGGCGTTGGCACCCAATTCAAGCTCGTGTTTCCACTTACAACTGCGGTTACGCAGGTGCTATTGTTTCGGACCGGAAAATCCACGATAGGTATTCCTGCCGCTTTGGTGGAAGCCGTGGTGCGACTGACTACCCCCTCATTGCAGAAGGCATATTTGGAGGGTCACTACGCGGTTGATCAAGACGTAACAATTCCCTTCTACGGTTCTTCGGCCTTACTACAGATGCGCTCCGATGCTATAAATGCGACGACCACCGACCACTCCCTCGTTTTGTTGCGAGGTGCGGGCCAAAGAATTGCCGTACATGTCGATGAAGTGCTGGGTAATCGCGAGGTGGTGGTTAAAAATCTGGGTCCGCAGCTTTCCCGTTTACCCGGCTTGGCAGGCATTACCGTGCTGCCTTCGGGGGCTACAGTATTTATCTATAACCCTATTGCGCTAGCGTCTGTTTACGGGCAAGAGGCACGCCGAGATCCGTCAAACTCACTGCATCCTTCTGATCGGGATATGGATGACGTACCGATCGAGGCTCCACTGATATTGGTGGTGGATGATGCGATTACCGTGCGCCGTGTAATCCAACGTTTATTGGTTCGTGAAGGTTATAAGGTCGCCCTAGCTAACGATGGCCTACACGCCCTGCAGGTTTTGGAGCAGCAAAGACCGCTTATGGTTCTATCTGACATTGAAATGCCGCGCATGGACGGCTTTGAGCTTGTACGTAGCATTCGTTCACGTGTGGAGTATGCAGATTTACCGATTGTGATGATTAGCTCTCGTATTGCGCAAAAGCACCAAGATCATGCTTTTTCGCTCGGCGCTAATCATTACCTTGGCAAGCCCTATTCCGAGACTCAATTGCTGAATTTGATTCGTACGCAAGTCCAAGCCACACGCGGAGAAGTAAGCCTAGCTATCCATTAAAGCGCCGCGATAGAGCGCAACAATTCGTCTGTATCCAAAAGCTCTGACATCAGCGCAGGTGCTTGACCTGGCCGATGCAATACATAGACCGGAACGCCGTTGCGTCCGAGTTGTTGTAAGGCTTGACTAATCGCTGCATCTTTACGCGTCCAGTCAGCTCGCAAAAGAAGGACGTTTTTGGCTTCAAAAGCAGTTAATACTTCGGCTTTGGACAGCACATTTTGCTTGTTGTACTGGCAGGTAATGCACCAAGCGGCGGTAAA
Source organism: Comamonas sp. lk (assembly GCA_945898105.1). Lineage (GTDB taxonomy): Bacteria > Pseudomonadota > Gammaproteobacteria > Burkholderiales > Burkholderiaceae_C > Allorhodoferax. The sequence continues at coordinate 6,390 of CAMDHL010000038.1, forward strand.
GTCGATGAAGACGGGCCTTCCCTGCTTGTGCGCGTCATTTACTGCTGCTACAGACCAATCTCTCCATACCGAAGCGCCCACCACGGGATTGGGTGACGGGCTGAAGGCCGCCAACGTGGCCCGACCGGCAATCATGGCAGTGAAAAGGGACACGGCGAGGGCGATCGCACCGAATATCAACCTGCCTCGCCCTCTCAGGCTCCAAGCCCAGACGCACAACGCCATGCAAAGTAGCAACAAAGCCAGCGCAGCGGCCCCATCGGCTCCGACTAAGTGTGCCATTACCCACAACAACCAGACTACTGTGGCGGCCATAGGGAACACCATGAACCTGCGCAGTTGCTCCATCCACGGCCCAGGCCGCGGTAAGCGTTGAGCAAGTGCCGCGCTATTACTGACCAGTGCAAACGGAAGGGCTAAGCCCAGTCCTAGGGCTAAGAATATGCCCATGGCTTGCCAGGCCGGTAAGCTAACTGCCAATCCAATAGACGCTCCCATAAATGGTGCGGTGCAGGGGGATGCAACCACGACGGCCAAAACGCCCGATAGTGCTGCATCCCTTGCCGGATGACTTAGATGCATGCCAGCCAAGTTGCTTGGTACGGGCACTGAGAGGTGGAACAAGTCCATTAAATTGAGGCAGATCAGCGTGAACAGCACGGTCAAGAAAACAATTACGGCGGGCGATTGGAGATGGAAACCCCAGCCGAGTTCTTGCCCACCCGCACGCAAAACCAGCAACACGCCGCCTAATGCCAACATGGAAACCAGCACACCGCCGGTGTAAGCCAAGGCTTGAACCCGTCGACCCGCTTTGGTGCTTACCGTGTTTGTCAGGCCTAATGCTTTGATCGCCAGTATGGGAAAAACGCATGGCATCAAATTGAGTAGAAGTCCGCCGACAAACGCTGCAAGCAAGGCTCCCCAATAGCTGAGCTCTGATTGGTTGGTGCTTATGGCGGGCATAAGTTCCCCCAATTCAGGCGAAGCGGTAGCGCCCGGCCCTGGAGCGGGCCATGCTCCCTCAATGGGAGCGCTTGCGCGCAAGGACTGTTCACCAAGCACCAACAAGAGGTCTAAATTGTCCGGACTGCTGGCCCGCTGCGGTGAAAGTGCTAGCCTCGCTGACCAGTTATCGCCCTCCCAGACCTGGGTGGCTGGCAAAAGCGAGGCCGAGTCTGTGGCCTTTGAAGCTGATAGGCGGTCCTCCTGCGCGGGCATAAGTGGAGTCGCAAATACCGATGGCATTTCTGGAAACGCGGAAATTGCCTTCCCCCGCCACGTTGCAGGAAGGCCGCTAAGGTTCAAAACCAATGCGTTTCCATCCAAATGGGTCCGCATGCGCCCTGCAAAACTCAGTGGCCTGTGCGCTTGCGCCGAGTCAAATAGTGCGCCGTGCAAGGCGGTAGAACTGCTGACCGGTAGCTTGAGGGAGAAATCACCTTCCTGAGGAATACATTCCTGCCGACACACCAGCCAGGACGCATGCAACCGCACCTCAAAAGTCTCGCCTTGGTGCGCATAGCCCTTAGGCCAATCGACCTGCACGGGTAGCAGCACTTTGCCTTCGTAGCCTAGGTTGGCAAGTTGCCCGATAGCCAGTTTCTTTGGTACAGGCCACTCTATGGGCCCGGCCCTTGCGCCCTGCGGCAGTGTCCAATGCAGTTCGGTGGCCAGCCCGGAATCGCCGGGGTTGATCCAATAGCTATGCCATTGGGGCTGGTGTTCGAGCAGTAAGCCCAATTTCAGCAGCTTGCCCGAACCCAAGCCCTGGGGCGCGTGGGCGACCAGCTGGGCCCGTATTTCTGGAAATTCCACGGTGGAGCCGGCGTCCACTGCCAGCTTGCCTTGCGCCAGACCTGAATGGCACAAAACCATCCCTAGAAGCAGGCCTAGCGAGGCCCTTTGTAGGCGCCAAATCTGAGATTTGAGCAAATAAGTAGTTAAAGTGAATAAGTTCATTCGATCAGGGGAATATCGAGCCCGATGTCAATTTGCGCTGGCCCACGCCTCCCTTGTGTGCTAGATCCTATTGTCCTACTTTGGTGGTGGGGCGGCGCTAGCGGGGCCAATCGCCAAATACGGCTGGCCATTTCTGCGGTTGCTTGATACGTATTTGTTTGTGCACACTTTCGCGTCCGAATACCAGCGCAATGTCCCTTTCTCGTACCCCGAAAAGCGGCGCCAAAAAACGCAGCATATGGTCGGTAGCGCGACCCTTTTGCGGCGATGCCGTGACACTAACCTTTAGTTGATTACCTTTGGGTTTGCCTATCGCGTCCTTGGTCGCCGCCGGGCGACCGAGAATATTGACGACTAAAGTGTCCCCATCCCAGAAAAAGTAGTTTTCCTCGCTTGCTTGGCCCATGAACCCATAATAAGGCTATGGCAAACCGCATACTTCTTGTGACTTTGAACGCCAAATACATGCACGCCTCGCTGGGGTTGCGTTATTTGCAGGCCAATATGCGGCGTTACGGCGGAGACGACTTGTCTTTGTGCACCACCATGCACGAGTTCACGATTCACAGTCCACTTAGTAGCGTTGCCCAAACATTGATCGCTGCATGTGGAGAGCCCCATCCTAGCTCGGTGCACATCATTGGCTTTGGCGTATACATCTGGAACGTTGAACAGACCCTTGCCGTGATGCTTTTGCTCCGCGAACGCAGGCCCGATATCCGCCTAGTACTGGGCGGACCGGAAGTGAGTCATGAATGGGAGCGTCAAAGTATTGTGAACTGCGCGGACTTCCTGATTACAGGGTGGGGTGACTTAAGTTTTCCGCGCCTTTGTCGTGCGCTGGTGCACGGACCACGGCCCCTCATGAAGGTCATCGCGGGGGAACAACCGCCATTGTCTGAATTAGATTTCCCCTACGACGCCTACAGCGCGGAAGACTTGGCGCATCGGGTAATTTATGTTGAAGCCTCTCGTGGATGCCCGTTTAAATGCGCCTTCTGCCTGAGTGCCTTGGACAAAACGGCATGGGCTTTTGAGCTCGAGCCCTTTCTTGAACATTTGAGGTCATTGCATATGCGCGGCGCGCGCACCTTCAAGTTTGTAGATCGGACTTTTAACCTCAAGGTGGAGACTTCGGTGCGGATTCTGGAGTTTTTCCTCGATCTAATCGCGCAGAACCCATCGGAAAACCTTTTTGTTCACTTTGAACTGATACCCGACCATTTGCCCGAAAGCCTCAAATCGCGCATAGCACGCTTCCCAGCGGGTAGTTTGCAATTCGAAATTGGGATACAAAGCCTCAATCCGAAGGTGCAAAAAGCTATTTCTCGGCGTCAAGATACGGCCAAAGCGCAGGCCAATGTTCAATGGCTGGTGGCGCACAGTAAGGCCCACTTGCATACCGACCTAATATTTGGCCTGCCGGGGGAAAGTTGGGAAAGCTTTGCCGCTGGATTTGACATGCTGTGGTCTTGGCGGCCGCATGAAATCCAACTTGGCTTACTCAAGCGATTGCGGGGGACGCCCTTGGCACTCACAGCCGGCCAGGCTATGGTCTTTCTGGACCTGCCTCCCTATAGCGTCGTGCAAACCGATGTGCTCACGCGCGACCAAGTCGATTGTTTCGTCCGCTTTTCGCGCTATTGGGATTTGGTCGCTAATTCGGGTAGGTTCACTCGAACCCTTCCCTTAGTTTTGGCTGGTAACTCCGCCTTTGCTGGATTTGCCCGTTTTGCGGATTGGTTGTGGCACCGATCTGGGCGCACAAGCGGCATAACGCCTGAAATGCTAGTAGACGCCTTGTATGACTTTCTCACGGAGTCATGCGGACTAGAAGCCTTCCAAGTGCGAGCCGCCTTGTTGGCGGACTACCGGGCCAGTGGCGCGCGGGCAAAGCCGCATGCCTTGAGCTTCGAACTAACGCGTGCCAAATCGGCACAATCGGTATCTAAAGAGTCGACCAGCAAGCTTAGCGCGCGACAGAATCGCCATCTAGCCGGTCTGGTCCCTTAGCTTATAGCCATGAAAGAGCCCACCATGCCGTCCCGTCCCGTTCATCCATCGCGATTTTGGGCTGACTGTCCAAGCACGCACTTCCAGTCTTTAATCGCCAGCGGCAGGGCCAAAGACGTCGTCGCAGTGCTTCCGGTTGCGGCCACAGAACAACATGGGCCGCATTTGCCGCTGAATGTGGACACGGCGATTGTGGATGGGGTGATTCGCGCCGCGCTAGACCATTTGCCTAGCGGTTCTCAGGCATTGTTTTTACCTACCCAGGCTATCGGGTTTAGCCCTGAACACGCCGCTTTTCCAGGTACCTTAACCCTCAAGGCTGAAACAGTCTTACACCTTTGGACCGAACTGGCTGAATGCGTTGCTGCAGCAGGGATTCGTAAATTCATGATTTTTAATGCCCATGGAGGGCAATCTAATTTCATGGATATTGTTGCCCGTGATTTGCGCGCCCGTTTGGGCATGATGGCATTTAGCGTCAACTGGTATGCCATGCCTTTGTTGGGCGTGCAGGGAGAGGACGTGAATGCCTTGCTGGACGCGAAAGAGCATCGTTTTGGAATCCATGCGGGGCAAATGGAGACGTCGTTGATGTTGGCACTGGCCCCTGATTTGGTGGACATGTCGGTCGCATCCGACTTCGAATCCAGCGCCCAATCGCGGGCCCGGGACTACGAAATTTTGGGTAATGGAAAGTCAGCCAAATTCGCCTGGCAAATTCAGGACTACAACGAGAATGGCGCAGTGGGCAATGCGGCTGCGGCTACTGCCCAATTGGGGCAGGCCGCTCTCGAGGCCGCTGGTCGGGCACTAGTCCGCTTGCTCGGCGAAATAGAGCAACTTCCGCTCAGCACACTAGTTGATCGTTCAACATAGCTGTCTGTTACGGGTTGGGTTTGTTACTCAGGAGCGGGTGCCCAGACCCCTCAAAGACGCTTAGGCGTAGGTCTCCAACTTTGCGTAAGCGGGATCATCAAGGTGGGGCAGGTTGTTATAGCTCACCAACATGTGTCGCTTGGGAGTAAATGCAAACTGGGTGATAGACGTGTTGCGGATGCGGAAGTTCAGTTCTATGGTTGTTTCAGGGTCTGTACCAAGTAAATTTCCTACTGCGGTTGAGATTGGGCCACCGCTGCTGACAATCAAAACGTCACCGGAGTAAGTATTTTTGACATGATTAAGCGCATCTACGATGCCTTGTACAAAGTCAGGGTATTGAGGCATGCCAGTTGGCTTGCTTGCCCCCGCCATCCACTGTTTCAACCCATCCCTTAGCAGCCGGAAATGATGCCTGTAGCGCTCGGGCGTATCGGGCTTGTCCAAAGGCCCTGGGTGAATGGCTCTGACCACTGCCTCGCTATCGTATTCATCCAGACCCGCCCATATTTGCGGTTGATGCGCAAACTGAGCTTCTTTTGCAAGAGCTTCCCAGGTCTGAGCATGGCGACGCAGTCGGCCTGTCAAGACCGCCTCAAAGGACAGGCTTTTCTTCTTGAAATAGGCTCCCAGTAGGGCGCTTTGTTGGGCTCCGACTGCGCTCAAATTGTCATAGTCCGCAGCCCCGAAAGAGGCCTGCCCATGTCGCACCAAATAAAGATTTCCCATGGAAGTATTTAATCTGACTGTAGACCCGTGTCTTGTCAGCCGGGTGACAGCGCAGGTAGGTGCCGCCTACCGGTCTTTGCCTCTTGGCTTGAATCCTCTCGGGTGGCGGCCGCGTGGGCTGCCGTGCTTAGGCAGAACGGCAGGTGTATCGGCGTCTAGCCCAGCACTCGCCCCGAATACTGTCCCTATTCAGCCATGTGAGCGGAGGGGAAGTACCGCCGAAAAGGATTTCAGCCTCCTCGCCCCCCAAGTTTGTCATTGGCGGAGTGTCCCAACTAGATGTCTTTCCTCTCCAGCACCTCAAATCAGCGAAACTTCTACCTGACCGAAAAAAACTGTGTCATAATCGAAGGCTTCGGTGGAAACGCCAAAGGGTCGGAGTGAAAAGAAAAGCAGGTAACTGCAAAAAATTTTTCAAATTTCGGCGGGTGCAGTAAATAACTGTGCTATAGTAGAGGGCTTCGCTGATCGCAGCAAGTCAAAAAGGCAAGTTAAATTGCCAAGGTTCATTAAAAACTTACAGCCGATAAGCGTGGGCGTTTGAAGGCGATTGCCAAGTTCTTTGGAACTTAGCTTTAATTAGCTAACAAACGCTCATGAAGTAATAGATGTGGAAATCAGAGATGAAATTCACGTCGATTCCAATTTATGAGTGGCGTCGAAAGACGCAAAAATTCAAGATCGAACTATAGAGTTTGATCCTGGCTCAGATTGAACGCTGGCGGCATGCCTTACACATGCAAGTCGAACGGCAGCACGGGAGCAATCCTGGTGGCGAGTGGCGAACGGGTGAGTAATATATCGGAACGTGCCCAGTCGTGGGG
>CAMDHL010000039.1 GCA_945898105.1 Comamonas sp. lk
GGCGCTGGAATTTTGAATTCGGCTCGAATCGGACCTGCCCACGTCGCAAGTGCGCCCTGCGCGCAAGTGGCCAAACCGTTTGCATGGGCGCAAAGCATTAATGTATTTAGGAATATGCCTGTGTCCAATACAGAGAATTCGCGCAACCCCTTATGGGCAAACAAAAAGATCGCAGTTGGCGCGCCAAAAAATTCGAAATTTCGCCGCATCTGTTGATTGCGAGCGCTCATATCTTTACGGCCAATCCCCAGCACTTCGTATAAGCCAGCACCTGTTGCTCTGCGCTGGGGTTGCAAGTCATCGGGATAAGGAAACTGCGTGGAAAAGTCACCGTCTGGTAAACCCCGCCTAGTGAATAACAGTCGAATTTTTCCAAATACACCGCTATTTTGAGCTGCCATACCAAGGTCAAAGAGGTTACAAAGTTCGTTGGAAAGTCTGGCGCGCACATCACCCGATGCAATGGCGATCCGATAGGGCTGGGTATTGGACCAACTCGGAGACCAATTTGCATCTGCCAGGATCTTCTCTAGTAATTCGTCCGGTATCTCCTGCGGCAAAAAATCTCTCACGCTACGGCGGCTACGAATCAATTGGGAGAGGATATCGGAAGAAGTTGATGAAGCGTCAATCATGTGAACATCAATAGTTTTAAAGGGTTGAACGAATGCACAAGGACGATTTAAAGCCATCCCAATCCTTCACGCTACGAGGCTTGGCCTGCTCCCAAAAGTATCCCATTTGATTGATGCAAGGGCAGATAACCAGAAAAACGCAAGGCAATTAAGCACATGCGAAAACTCAAAACATGCTTTGATGACCGACCATCAAAAAGCCCCTAAACCCGCTGCCACAACCACAATGCCCCCAGCATCACCGGCTGGTGCAGCATGTAATAGCTCAGGCTCCAGCGGCCCAAAAAGGCCAGAGGGCGCAGCGCGGGGATATCGGCTTGATGCAGTGCATGTGCGGCATGTCGGTTTAAAACCCATTGCATGGCCGCAATCCCCCATAGCATCACGCCCAGCCATGGGACTAATGGAACGTAGTCTTCAGTAATCGGCTTGATGCTGATTAGGCCCAGCCAGTTGAGAGGCTTGTCGTTCAGCGCACTGTCCCACCAACCTTCGGTGATGGCCCAGGGCGCTATCCAATTAAGCGCTATCAATAGCAGGCCAGCGGCCCATAACCATCGCCCGCGCGGGCCAACAATGCGGCTGATCAACAGCATCACGGCCATACCGTGCAGCACACCAAAATAGATAAAGCTGCGCGGAAACATGATGTAGGAGCTAATGGTCACCAGCAAAGCGCAACCCGCAATTTGTAGCCAGCGTTTGCTAAAGCGCTGCCAAGTCTGCGCCTGCGCCATGGCAATAGCTTGCCCGGCACCAGCACAAAGCAAAAACAGGCTCAGGATGCAACTGCGTTGCGCCGTCCAGACCGGGTCTTGGTAAAAATTAGCTTGGAGCAAACCGGCGTTCGCCAGGTCAAAGCAAAAATGAAAACCAGTCATCCAGACCATGGCAAAGCCGCGTAACGCGTCTACCCACTGATATCGTGCAGTGAGCATTGCGCTATGCCTTATCCATGCGCGCACTGGGCGCAGATTGCTGCGGGTGGACGCGCCAGTGATTCAAACTCGCGGCTAACAAAAAGCGACTAGCCTGGCAGCGCGCTCCTGCGCGCCAAAGATTGGCCGACATACTTGGTTGAAAGTTCAGCCCAGCCATTGACGCGCGTTGTGCCACAAGTGCATCCAGGGGCTGCGCGCGCTAATGTCCAGGGATGTCCAGCTGCTCTGGACATTACGGAACACGCGCTCGGGGTGCGGCATCATGGCGGTAAAACGACCGTCCGCCGTCGTGACCGCGGTCAAGCCCGCAGGACTGCCATTGGGGTTGAAAGGATAAGCTTCAGTCGCATGCCCGGCGTTATCGACAAAGCGCATAGCGCGCAGTACTTTGCCGGCATCACCACGCTGGGTAAAGTTGGCGAAGCCTTCGCCGTGGGCAACGGCAATGGGCAGACGCGCACCGGCCATGCCATTGAAGAACAGCGAAGGCGAATCCAGCACTTCTACCACGGATAGGCGCGCTTCAAAACGCTCACTCTGGTTGGTGGTAAATCGGGGCCAATGGGAGGCGCCGGGAATGATGTCCGCCAGCTCGGCAAACATCTGGCATCCATTACACACGCCCAACCCAAAGGTGTCAGACCTGGCAAAAAATGCGCTGAACTGATCTGCCAGTAGCGTATTAAAAGTAATCGACCGCGCCCAGCCAATGCCAGCGCCGAGTGTGTCGCCGTAGCTAAAGCCACCGCAGGCTACCAGCCCCGCAAAATCGCGCAAATCGGCGCGACCTGCTTGCAAGTCGCTCATGTGCACATCAAAGGCCTCGAAGCCAGCTTCCGTAAAGGCATAGGCCATCTCGATGTGCGAATTGACGCCCTGTTCGCGCAGTACGGCCACGCGGGGTTTGCGCAATAGCAAGGCGGGCGCCGCGGGCGCGGGCTCAGGGGACAGCCCCGACGGCAAAACCACATGCATGCCGGGATCGCTTTGTGCGCCAAAGGCGGCGTGTTCCGCGTCCGCACAAACCGGGTTGTCGCGCAGGCGGCAAATTTTCCAACTCACGCTGTCCCAGACCTGGGCCAGATCGTGCAAGGGTGCGCCAAATACTGCCTTGGCATCACGCCAGATTTCTAGGGCAGGTGCATCACCGCCCTTGGCCGGGCGCGTCTTGCCGATTACATGACTATGCGCCGACAAACCATGCGTCCGCAACACAGCCATCACCGCATCGCGGTCCGCAGCGCGCACTTGCAAGACCACACCCAACTCTTCGTTGAATAGCGCTTTGAGCGTCAACTCTTCGCGGCGTGCGCCGACCTGATTTGCCCAATTTTTACTATCGCCGACGTCCATGCGACTGTCGGATACGCCATCGCCTTCCAGCACTAACATGTCCACATTCAGCGCAACGCCCACGCGACCGGCAAAGGCCATTTCAGCCACGGCGGCGAACAGGCCGCCATCGCTGCGGTCGTGGTAAGCCAGAATTTTCTTCTCTGCGCGCAGGGCGTTTACGGCCTGGACCAGGGCGACGAGATCTTGCGCTTGGTCGAGGTCCGGCACCTGGTGGCCCATTTGCGCCAGCGTCTGAGCTAGGATGCCAGCGCCCATGCGGTTTTTGCCGCGTCCCAGATCGATCAGTACCAGCAGCGCATCGTCCACGGGCTGCAATTGCGGGGTCAGCGTAGGCCGAACGTCGGCGATGCTAGCAAAGGCCGAAACAATCAGTGAAACCGGCGAGCTGACTTTTTTCGCGCTGCCATCTTCGTCCCTCCACTGGGTGCGCATAGAAAGCGAATCTTTGCCCACAGGAATTGATATTCCTAAAGCCGGACAAAGTTCCATGCCAACGGCCTGTACCGTGGCATAGAGTGCTGCATCTTCACCGGCCTCGCCGCAGGCGGCCATCCAGTTGGCTGATAGTTTGACGCGCGACAGTTCCATGGGCGCGGCCAGTAAATTGGTAATCGCCTCGGCGATTGCCATACGGCCCGACGCAGGCGCATCGATCACCGCCAGCGGTGTGCGCTCGCCCATAGACATGGCTTCGCCGGCAAACCCTTTGAAGTCGGCCAGCGTCACCGCGCAATCGGCAACCGGGACCTGCCACGGCCCAACCATCTGATCGCGATGGCTGAGACCCCCTACCGTGCGGTCGCCAATCGTTACCAAAAAGCGCTTGGACGCAACCGTAGGGTGCGAAAGCACCGCCGTCACCGCGCTTTGCAAAGTCACAGCGCTCAAGTCCAACGGCGCAAAGTCGCGGCGCACAGTTTGCACGTCGCGATGCATTTTGGGGGGCTTGCCCAGCAGCACGTCCATTGGCATGTCCACTGGTGATGGCGCACCTTCGTCGGCCACCACCAGCTGACGATCTTCAGTGGCGACGCCCACGACCGCAAACGGGCAGCGCTCGCGCTCGCACAACGCGGTGAAAAGGGGCAAGGCAGCGCCAGCAATCGCCAGCACATAGCGCTCCTGGCTTTCGTTGCACCAGATCTCTTTGGGGGCCATGCCCGACTCTTCCAGCGGCACAGCGCGCAAGTCAAAGCGTGCACCCCGACCAGCATCATTGCTGATCTCTGGGAAGGCATTGGACAGGCCTCCCGCGCCCACATCGTGGATCGCCAAAATCGGGTTGGCATCGGCGCCCATCAGCCAGCATTGGTTGATTACCTCTTGCGCGCGCCGCTGGATTTCGGGGTTGCCGCGTTGCACCGAATCAAAATCAAGTTCTGCCGCATTGGCGCCCGTCGCCATCGAACTGGCGGCACTGCCGCCCATGCCAATACGCATCCCGGGTCCGCCCAGCTGCACCAGCAAACTGCCGGCGGGGAACAACTTCTTATGCGTTTGCGCCGCGTCGATCACGCCCAACCCACCGGCAATCATGATGGGCTTGTGGTAACCGCGCTGCACGACGTCTTGCGTACTGCGGGCGCTTTGTTCGAATTCGCGAAAGTAGCCCAGCAAATTGGGTCGGCCAAATTCGTTGTTAAACGCGGCCCCGCCCAGCGGCCCTTCGATCATGATTTGCAAAGGGCTGGCGATGTGCGCCGGTTTGCCATAGCCGCCCTGCCCGTCCCAGCGCAAGGTGGACACGGTAAACCCGGTCAGCCCGGCTTTAGGCTTGGAGCCGCGCCCGGTCGCGCCCTCGTCGCGGATCTCGCCGCCCGCGCCGGTGGAGGCACCGGGGAATGGAGAAATCGCAGTCGGGTGATTGTGCGTTTCCACCTTCATCAAGATATGTTGCAGGGCCTCGGTTTTGATGTAGTCCGGCGACTGCTGCGCACTATGGGTCGGCGCAGGCCGGGGCGCAAAACGCTCTATGGCGGCACCTTCCATCACGGAGGCATTGTCCGAATACGCCACCAGCATATGCTGCGGATGGGTTTTGTGGGTATGGCGAATCATGCCGAACATGCTGATTGTCTGCGCCACGCCATCGATGCTGAAATCGGCATTAAATATTTTGTGGCGGCAGTGTTCGCTATTGGCCTGCGCGAACATCATGAGTTCCACGTCAGTGGGGTTGCGCTGCAAGCGGGTAAACGCCTGGTGCAGGTAGTCGATCTCGTCCTGGGCCAAAGCCAGCCCGAATTGCACATTGGCCCGCTCCAGCGCGGGACGACCGCCGCCAAGCACATCGCAGTAATCCATCGGCGTAGCCGGCAAGGCCTGAAACAAGCGGGCGACTTGCTCACGCTCGCGCCATACGCTTTCGGTCATCCGGTCATGCAAGCAAGCGGCGACCGCCTGTACTTGTGCCTCGTTCAGCGTGCCAGATTGACCGAGCCATGATCTAACGTGCAAGCGGTATTCGACCGCACGCTCGATACGGCGCACTGCAAAACCGCAGTTGTGGGCGATGTCTGTGGCCTTGGATGCCCAAGGTGACAAAGTACCCAAGCGGGGGGAAACCAGCAATACCTCGCCGCCTTGCTGCTTGGAGGCAGGTTCTCCATAGGTAAGCAAGGCGCCAAGGCGATCTTGTAAACCGTGTTCGGGCGCGCCGTCCGACGCGACCCAATGGACATAACGGGCGCTGAGCGCACTGATTTTGTCGTTAACTAGCTGTAATTGCGCCAGTAACTGCTGGCTGCGGAAAGGGCTGAGGGCGTTGCCGCCTTCGAATGTGCTGATATGGAGCGTCACGGTGCAAGGCCGGCTGGAGGGAATCGTCAATTTTAACGGGGCCATGTACCCGGACCCCGCTGAGGAACAACCTAAAAAATGCCGCGCGGCAGTTGCTCCCTGCCTATTTCATGTAGCCCAGTATTCGGCCCCTACAATCTTTTGCAACATAAAAGTTCAATTCAGGGGGAACAGGCGTGCGAAATTACAGTTTTTCAGCCGCTTGCGCCAAGCTTTTTTTTGCGCTGACGTCAGCACTGTTGCTTAGTGCCTGCGCAACCACCCCCGTCCGACAAATCGGTTTGCCTGCCCCACCACCGGCCTTGGGGCTGCAAGCGCAGTTGGACCAGGCCGAAGCGGCGCTTGCAAAAACCAAGGGCTCCGAGCGCACACTGGTATTCGTGGGCGCCGCACTGCACTCGCAATCCACAGCTTTTGAAAGCGATGTTTTGGCAATGCAAAAACGCTTGTCAGGTTTTGGCATGCCTATGCAAAGTCTTATTTTGAGCAACCCGCCAGCGGGCCAGCCTGCCCGCTTTCCAATGGCCACGCAGCAGAACCTAAGCGAAGTTTTTTCCCGCGTGGGTGCTTGGTCCGACAAATACCCCCTCACCGTCGTCGTGCTAGTCAGCACCCACGGACATGTGGACCGCTTGGCTATCGAGATCGCAGGCCAGGCCTATGCGCCAATTCGTTCCTCAGTGATGGATGCGTGGCTGCGTCGTATCAACCCGGCTTCGCCCACCGCCGTACTTTTGTCGGCTTGCCATTCGGGATCGTTTGTACCGGCGCTGGGCGATGGCTACCGGGTGCTGCTTACGGCTAGCGCTGCCGACCGCAGTTCTTTCGGATGCAGTCCGAAATCAACCAACACCTGGTTCATTGAAAGCCTGCTGGAGCAAGGCTTAAGGCCTGAACTTAGTTGGGGGGAATCCTTTAAGCGTACCGCCAGGCGCGTGGATGCCAAAGAGAAAGAAATGCAATTCGTCCCCTCAATGCCCCAGGCCAGCATTCCGGGGGCATGGGCCGAGACTCCGCTGGGCGACTGGTTGCGCGGCCCTAAGCCCTAGCCCTGGCGCCGCTGGCAGGGCGGCAAGTAAACTGCGGTTTTTCAACGCTTTGCCAAACGCGCCATGACCGATAAATCCATTCCCATCCTGCCCATCAACCGCCGCAGCGCCAATATCACCGAAGGCAAATCGCGCGCGCCCAACCGGTCCATGTACTACGCCATGGGCTATGAGGAAACCGACTTCAAGAAACCCATGGTCGGCGTCGCCAACGGGCACAGCACCATAACCCCGTGCAACAGCGGCCTGCAAAAACTGGCCGATGCTGCCATCGCCGGTATCGAAGAAGCCGGTGGCAATGCGCAGGTGTTTGGCACCCCAACTATTTCAGACGGTATGGCCATGGGCACCGAGGGCATGAAATACTCCTTGGTCAGCCGCGAAGTGATTTCCGATTGCATCGAAACCTGCGTGCAAGGCCAGTGGATGGACGGCGTGGTGGTTATCGGCGGTTGCGACAAAAATATGCCTGGCGGCTTGATGGGCATGCTGCGCGCAAACGTCCCAGCGATTTATGTTTATGGCGGAACCATTTTGCCGGGCTCCTACAAAGGTCAAGACCTCAACATCGTCAGCGTGTTTGAAGCGGTCGGCCAGAATGCAGCGGGCAATTTGAGTGACTTTGACCTGCACGAAATAGAGCAGCGCGCCATTCCCGGTCCCGGTTCCTGCGGTGGTATGTACACCGCCAACACGATGTCCAGCGCCTTCGAGGCACTCGGCATCTCGCTGATTTATTCCAGCACCATGGCCAATCCGCACGACGAAAAGCTCAACTCCGCTAAAGCCTCGGCCCAGGTACTGATCGAAGCAATCAAGAAAGACATTAAGCCACGCGATATCGTGACGCGTAAATCCATAGAAAACGCGGTCGCGGTCATCATGGCTACCGGCGGCTCAACCAATGCAGTGTTGCACTTTTTGGCGATCGCGCATGCAGCAGATGTGGAGTGGACGATTGAGGACTTTGAACGTGTGCGCGTTAAAACGCCGGTCTTGTGCGACCTCAAACCTAGCGGCAAATACCTGGCCGTGGACCTGCACCGCGCAGGCGGTATTCCCCAGGTCATGAAGACCTTGCTAGTGGCTGGTTTACTCCACGGTGACTGCCTGACGATTACCGGCCAGACGATTGCCGAGGTGCTCATAGATATTCCCGACGCACCCCGCACCGACCAGGACGTCATCCGTCCGATCAGCAACCCGATGTACGCCCAAGGCCATCTGGCGATCCTGAAAGGTAACCTGTCTCCCGAAGGCTGCGTGGCCAAGATCACCGGTCTGAAAAAACCCGTGATGACCGGCCCGGCCCGCGTGTTTGACGATGAGCAATCCGCACTTAAAGCCATTCTGGCCGGCAAAATTGTTGCTGGCGATGTGATGGTCTTGCGCTACCTTGGCCCCAAAGGCGGACCGGGCATGCCCGAAATGCTGGCCCCCACCGGCGCGCTAATTGGCGCAGGCCTGGGCGAGAGCGTTGGCCTTATTACCGACGGCCGTTTTTCCGGCGGCACCTGGGGGATGGTCGTCGGCCATGTGGCGCCCGAAGCTGCCGTAGGCGGCACCATCGCGTTTATCCATGAGGGTGACTCGATCACCATCGACTCTCACGCATTGCTGCTGCAATTGAACGTGCCGGACGAAGAAATAGCCAAACGCCGCGCTGCCTGGACAGCCCCCGCACCGCGCTACACCCGTGGCGTGCAAGCAAAGTTCGCTTTCAATGCATCTACCGCTAGCAAAGGCGCAGTGCTGGACGACTACTAAGTTTAGCCCGCCGCGGTTTGCGCTACTAACCTTCCTAGGCAATGTTGGGCGATCGTCCAAAACCAAAAGAGTATCCACAATGACTTCGTTAAAGCACTTTATTCTGGCGGGGGTGCTGGGCACGCTGGGCGTAGCTGGTTTGGTCGTTCCTTGGTATTCATCCCGTACGCTGGACACGGAGCTAAATGCCTTTGCCAATGGTGCGCGTACGGGCGATCTGGTAGTGCACAAGTTCGTCCACCAATCCGGGCTGTTCAATTCCTCGGGGACGATGGAGTTCAGATTACGCGACAGCTGCGAGGTAGATACCGAACAAGATCCCGCCAGCTTCTCTGTGCAATACACGGTAAGTCATTTGCCTTCAATCCGCGGCGTGATGCAGTTTGAATGGTCTTTGCTACCGCAGGGCCTGACCCTAGCAACAATTGAAGAAATCATCGGCCCTGGCACGAAGCTAAGCGGCACTGGGGCATTAGGTTTTGACGGATTGCTCAATATGAATTTGGATTTACCTGAGCTGAACTTCTCCAACAATGGCGTAACGTTTCAAATCACCCCCTCCAAGGGTTCGCTGATCGCCAACTCCACAGCAATCCAGTTTGTTTGGAGTCTCAGTCGTTTTGTCGCGCGCGGCAAGGGCGAGGCACTAGACATGAAAGGACTTAGTCTGAACATGGATCTAAAGGACCGTAACTTGGGAACCGGTAAGATTTTCTTAGGCGTCGAGAGCATTAGCACCTCTTCGCTCTCCATAGAAGGTCTGCAAGTTCGCAGTGAGACCACCGAAATCAAAGATCAACTGAGTTCCAAGGTTAGCGAATCTATAAAAGTGTTCAAATTCATGGGACAGTCAATGAATGACCTTGAGCTAGAGGCCAGCGTAACTGGATTGCACGCACCCAGCGTGCGTTCCTTGGTAGAAATTGGCCAGGTAAGTTGCGGCTTCAAAAATATGACGGCGGACGAATCGCAAAAGGTTCGTAAAGTGATGGAGACCTTGCTCACCACCGGAATGTCTATAGGCATCCCGACGGTTAAAGGCAGTGGAGCGGACGGACGAGTCAGCGCCAATCTGATGGTCGAACTGATGCCCGCCAGCGACGGAACAATTGCATTAGAAAAAAACCTGCGATCTTCCGGTCAACTCGTCATCACTGGTAACTTGCTGAACCCTGGCCAAGTTGACATGGCGCTTGCCACCGGGTATGCCGACAAAATTCCTGGTGGGTTAAAGGCTGTATTCAGCTACCAGGACGGCCTACTAAAAATGAGCGACAAGACCCTGGATGCAGGCTTGGTCAAGAGCGCACTGGCCCAGGCAGACAAAGCAATTGAAAACTTTTTGCACCCGCGAGTTGCTCCGGCTAGGGCGGAAGCCGAGGTCGCGGACGACACGGGTGAAAGCAGCGCGCCTGTTCCCCAATAGGCCTCTGCGAGCCTGCGCAAAGGGCATGCAAACTAGGCCAAGGTGGCTAGCAGCAGGCGCCTAATACCGACGCCGCTGGACCGACCGCACCTGCATGTCGGCAGTGCCATCGGACAAACGGGCCTGCACAATTTGGCCGGTTCG
The DNA here is from genome assembly GCA_945898105.1 of Comamonas sp. lk. Taxonomy (GTDB): domain Bacteria; phylum Pseudomonadota; class Gammaproteobacteria; order Burkholderiales; family Burkholderiaceae_C; genus Allorhodoferax. The sequence continues at coordinate 10,118 of CAMDHL010000039.1, forward strand.
CATGTGCGCAGTTGCCGTCAGGGGCCTGCCCGTATCGTCCTGTAACCAAGCGTAACCGCGTCCCAAAACGAGTTGTGGGTCCAATGCGCCATGGCGCACACTTAACTGCGCCAATCGGCTGCGTTGACGTTCGGCGCTCTGGTGTGCGGCGTTACGCAAGGCTGCCTGACTGGCCAGCAAGTGCGTTTGCTGGGCTTGCAAGTGCTGCGCCGGTGCATAAACCATGCGCTGACCTACCGCTGCCAAGCGCAGTTGCAAACGGTTGACCAGAGCTACCGGGCGCCCAGCCCGGCTGGACACTTGATCCAGTCGTTGAGATTCACGATCCAGTTTGCGCAACACGGCAGTTTGCAGACGCGATTGCGTATGCCCGACAGCCTCTAACAACTGCGCCAAAGGCATGGCGCACAACTCAGCGGCAGCCGTTGGCGTAGGTGCGCGCAGGTCGGCTACAAAATCGGCAATCGTGAAATCCGTTTCGTGCCCGATGCCGGTAATCACGGGCACCGGACTTTTTGCCAGCACCCGGGCCAGGGTCTCATCGTTAAAGGACCATAAGTCCTCCATCGCGCCACCACCGCGCACCAGCAAAATTACATCGATGGGCACTATGGCCGAACCGGCAACGGAACCTCCGTTACCCGTCCCTAAATCTAAACCGTCATACGGTGCTGCCATTGCGTACAAGGACTGCAAAGCCTGCGCCAGTTCAGTCGCTGCATTGGCGCCCTGCACACTCGCCGGAGCTATCAGCACCGGGATGTGCGGCACACGCCTTTGCAAGGCACTCACCACGTCGTGCAAAGCAGCCGCGCCCAGCGATGTCACGACGCCAATGCCGCGCACACGCTTGGGGAGCGGCTTTTTGCGCTCGGGTTCAAAAAGACCTTCAGCCTGCAAAAGTGCTTTGAGCAGCACAAACTGCTCATACAAATTGCCCTCGCCAGCTTCCGCCATCGCTTCCACGACCAGCTGCAGCTCGCCACGTGGTTCGTACACGCCCAGGCGACCCGACACTTCCACCCGCTGGCCCTCGCGCGGCACAAACGCCAAACCCGAAGCAGCGCGTTTGAACATGGCGCAGCGCAATTGCCCGCTGCTGTCCTTGAGCGAAAAATAGCAATGCCCGCTGGCGGCGCGCACAAAACCGCTGATTTCACCCGCTACACGCACCGGGTTGAAGCGCGCGTCCAAAGCGTCGGCAATGGCGTGGCACAAAGCGCCGACCGACCAAACCTGAGGCGCGGCGCGGCGTACTGGCAAGACTTCTGACATAGGGGTATTCGGGGGGTTTTAGACCTCCGCAGAGGGGATCGATAGAAAATTAAACAGCTTTAATTATATTTTTGACAATAATCACAGATAATTGTGTTTTTAAAAAATCAAATAGGGGAATGTCTTGTTTTCAATCATACTAGCCGCTGGCTGGCCGATTTGGCCCTTAATTGCCAGCTCCGTGCTTGGACTAGCCATTGTTATTGAGCGCTATTTCAGCCTAACCGACGCAAAAATAGCTCCAGCCGGCCTGACGAAGGCGGTCATAACTAGTCTGCAAGAAGGTATTGCGCAACCGGACTCTGTAGCCCAGTTGGAACGAAATTCCTTACTCGGCAAGGTACTGGCTAGCGCCTTGATCGCACGTTCGGAGAATCCTTCGGCAAGCGAAGGCGACGTCCGCGCTGCGCTTTACCAATCGGGCCGTCTGGCGGCGCAAACCTTGGAAATGCGCCTTACGGCCCTGGCCACCATCGCCTCGTCCGCGCCCCTGATGGGTTTGCTGGGAACGGTGGTCGGGCTGATCGAGATATTCGGCGCGCAGTCACCCGGCTCGGCTAGCGGCAACCCGGCGCAGTTAGCACAAGGTATATCCATCGCGCTGTACAACACCGCCTTCGGTCTCATCGTTGCCATCCCCGCGCTGGTGTTTTGGCGCTATTTCCGCGCACGGGCGGATGCCTATTTGCTACAAATAGAAAGCGGCGCGGACCAGTTACTGCGCCGCTTGCGCCCAACGGGCACGCCATGAGCGGCGGCTTTCATTTGCCGGGCGCTACTGCTGGGGCAGGCTTGGAATTCAAGCCACGGCAAAACAGTGAACCTGAAATCAACCTCATCCCCTTTATCGACGTGTTGTTGGTTATTCTAATTTTCTTATTATTAACAACGACATACAGTCAAAATCTACAGTTACGCATTAATTTGCCGGTCGCCCAGGCGGATCAGGACAAGGCGCCCAATCCACCGCTTCACATTACCGTAACCGCCAATGGCGAGTACGGTCTGCAGGGTAAACTGATTGCTGACCATACTGCAGCCGCCTTGTCCGAGGCGCTGCTCGCCCAAATCCGTGGAGACAGCCAACCTGTGCTCATCATTAGCGCCGATGCCTTAAGCAGCCACCAATCCGTGATTACGGCAGTGGACGCTGCCCGCAAGGCCGGTATCAGCCACATCACTTTTGCGCTGCAAGCGTCCGAGGGCGCGCCGCGGCGCTGATGCCATGCGCAGCCTGGCAGCGCAGCTATTGCCCCGTGCCTGGCA
>CAMDHL010000040.1 GCA_945898105.1 Comamonas sp. lk
AAAGCCTGCGTCCCATGCCGGATAAATTCCATGGTATCCATGACCAGGAAGTGAAATACCGTCAGCGCTATATTGACCTGATGACCGACGAAGCAGCCCGCAAGCGCTTTGTAGCGCGCAGCACTGCGGTAAGCAGCATCCGCGCTTTCATGGTGCAACATGGATTTCTTGAAGTCGAAACACCCATGCTGCACCCCATCCCTGGTGGGGCCAACGCCAAACCATTTACCACCCACCACAACGCGCTGGACCAGCAAATGTTTTTGCGAATTGCCCCCGAGCTCTACCTCAAGCGCTTGATCGTCGGTGGCTTTGACCGGGTGTTTGAAATCAACCGCAACTTTCGCAACGAAGGCATTTCGGTACGTCACAACCCTGAATTCACCATGATTGAGTTCTATGCGGCCTATTGGAATTACCGCGACCTGATGGCATTCACCGAGGACCTGGTCCGCGATGCAGCACGCAAAGCGGTAGGTTCACTTGACCTCAGTTATGGCGGCAAGCCGGTGGATTTGGCTGCGCCATTTGAGCGTTTGACGATATTGGAGGCGATTGAAAAATACACCGATGCTGGCGTAAATGTGAACGATGCCGATTGGCTACGCGCAGCCTTGCGTGAGGCGGGTCTTAGCGATGTCAAAAACCAGTTGTCCAAACGTAGTCTTGCAAGCTTGCAAGTGATGTTTTTTGAGGAGCATGTCGAGGACCAACTTTGGCAACCCACCTTTATCTGCGAGCACCCGGTCGAGATTTCACCGCTGGCCCGGGCCAGTGATACCCACCCCGAAGTGACCGAACGCTTTGAGCTGTACATCACCGGCCGGGAATTCGGCAACGGATTCAGCGAGCTCAATGATGCACAAGATCAGGCTGCACGCTTTTCTGCCCAGGTCAGCGCCAAGGATAGTGGCGACGACGAAGCCATGTTTTATGACCACGATTTCGTCCGGGCGCTGGAGTACGGCATGCCACCCACCGGCGGTTGTGGGATCGGCATTGACCGCTTGATGATGTTGCTGACCGACAGCCCTAGCATCCGCGATGTGATTTTGTTCCCTGCCCTGCGCCGGGAAAATTGAGCCAAGCCGGGTAAGGTGGAAAAGTGAGCAATGCTACGGCGGAGCTAGTAGCAGCGCCCTATTTGCGCGCCTATCCGCAAGACACGGTATCGCAGGTCCTCAGCATGGTCGCTCGCGGAACCGCGGGCGAATGGTTGCTGGGTAAATACCCACAAGCCCACGCGGTGCGCACCGACGGAGCCCTGTACACCTATGTGCAGGACATTCGGCAAAGCCACATGCGCAGCTCCGCGTCCTTAAGCAAAGTTGCATACGACAGTAAATTGCAGGTAATTGCCCATGCACTGGGAACCCATACCCGCATTGCTCGGGTACAGGGCTCCAAACTCAAGACTAAGCACGAGATGCGGATCGCCAGCGTTTTTAAAGCGGCGCCGGAAGACTTTCTACGGATGATCGTTGTCCATGAGCTCGCCCATTTGCGCGAAAAAGACCACGACAAAAGTTTTTATCAGTTGTGCGAACACCTGGAACCACGCTATCACCAACTGGAATTTGAGCTGCGTGTTTACCTGACCTACCTGGATGCAGGTGGCAGCGCCTTATGGGGCAACTAGAACCTGCAAAGCCTGCGCAATATCGGCCTGCAAATCTTCGACTGCTTCAAACCCGACTGCAAAGCGCACCAGCGTGCCACGGGCAATACCGTCGGGCCAGGAACCACGCATCCGCGATAGGTTGTAAGGCACAACCAAGCTCACGGGCCCAGCCCAGCTGTAGCCCAATCTGAATAATTGCAAGCTATCGCAAAAGGCATCGACCTGATCTTGCGTATATCGGGCATCAATCACCACGCTAAACAAACAGGCAGCCGCTCCAGCGCCATCTGGGGCACAAAGCTGCCGCCAATTGGCATTACCCGGCGACCCACTGAGCGCCGGATGCAAGACCTGTGAAAACGCGGCCTGCGTTTGGCACCAAGTTGCCAATGCTCGGGTGCTTTGATCTTGGGCTTGGTAGCGCATGGTGATGGATGGCAAGCCGCGCAAGACCAACTCCGCATCATTGGGGCCCACGTTCAAGCCCATGCGCATATGGCAGAGCTTGATGCGCATATGCAAATCTGGATCGCGCGTTATTACGCTACCCATCAGCACATCGCCACCGCCGCTAGGGTATTTGGTAAGGGCCTGAATAGAAATATCCACGGCGCAGGGATTGCCGGGCATAAGGTCAAACGGCGCGAAAGCGATACCAGCGCCCCAAGTATTGTCCAAAGCCACCAACGCCCCATGCTGCTTACAAATGCGGGTCAATTCCGCAAGGTCAGGAAACTCTAGGGTGACCGAACCCGGCGCTTCGAGCCAGACCAGACGGGTGGCACTGCTGAGCTTGGCCTTTAAATCTTGTGGGTCCATAGGGTTGTAAAACCGGTGGCGCACGCCCCAGCCTACAAACTCCCCCTCGACCAAGGTTTTATTGGGCTCGTAGCAATTGTCTGGCAGCAAGACCTCGTCACCCGATTGCAACAAGGCCAGCGCCACCAAGGCAATGGCGGACAAACCACTCGGTGTAAGCACGCATTGCAGCCCTCCCTCCAAACTGCAAAGACGCTCTTCCAGCGTGTAAGTCGTGGGCGTGCCATGCAAGCCGTAGGTATAGGCAGTTTTGTCTTTCCACTGGCGGCTTCGCATGGCGGCGACCGAAGGAAAAAACACCGTCGAAGCTTTAAAGACACCCACAGCGGGCGACTCAAACCCCCCCGGCGGATCGTAAGGGTGGTGGATCAGCGCGGTGCTAATGTGCTTCATCAGCGGTAAGCGACTAAACGCTCCATTTTTGGATCAAGTGCGCTGGGCGCATGGCGTCGTAGCTCTCAAAGGGCTGATGAATCCACGGGTTGGTTGGCAAAAATTCCACTGAATAATCTGGCGTAAAAGTGGATAAGGCTTTGGTCCAAATCACCGCGCTGCGCAGTTCGGTAATAGGCGCGTAATTGTTTTTCAACTGGTGGATCACCGCATTGAGCGTATGGCCCGAGTCGGCAAGATCGTCTACCAGCAATACCTTCCCGGCGATTTCGCCCTTGGGTGTAGTGATGAATCGGGCGATGTCCAAGTGGCCCTGCACGGTACCAGCGTCCGAGCGGTACGAACTGGTGGACATGATGGCCAGCGGCTTATCAAATACCCTGGACAAAATGTCGCCTGGGCGCATGCCGCCGCGCGCTAGACACAAAATCGTGTCGAACTCCCAGCCCGACTGGAACACCTTGATCGCGAGCTTTTCGATCAGGTTGTGGTATTCGTCATAGCTCACGTACAAATGTTTGCCGTCTTCCGTCAACATACCCAGCTCCTTGATAAATACGATCCTGCGGCATCTACCGCTGCTGCCACAAATTTCGAAGACTTCCGCAGCGCAAACTTCATGGTGCCTGGTAGGGGTCACGCATCAAAATGGTGTGATCCCGATCCGGACTGGTGGAAACCATATGAACAGGCACACCGGTCAATTGCGCAATGCGCTCCAAATAACGACGTGCCTCTGAAGGAAGTCGCTGATAGTCGGTAACGCCCACAGTGCTTTGCGTCCAGCCGGGCATGGTTTCATAAACCGGCTCGCAGCGCGCAATTTCGTCTGCGCCCATGGGCAAAATATCGGTGAGCGCACCATCTAGCATGTAACCAGTACAAAGCTTGAGCTCGTTAAGGCCATCCAGCACATCTAGCTTGGTGATACACAAACCGCTCAGACCGTTGACCTGCGCCGAGCGCTTGAGCAAAGCGGCATCAAACCATCCGCAGCGGCGCGAGCGCCCGGTGGTCACGCCTTTTTCGGCACCCACGGTGCTCATGTGATAACCCGGTGTACCTGGCACTTCCCACTGCAACTCGGTGGGGAAAGGACCGCTGCCCACGCGCGTGCAATAAGCCTTGGTAATGCCCAGTATGTAATGCAGCATGCCGGGCCCGACACCGGCACCGGCGGAGGCATTGCCGGCGACGCAATTGCTGGAGGTGACGAATGGGTAGGTGCCATGATCCACATCAAGCAATGTGCCTTGCGCGCCTTCGAACAAGAGGTTTGCTCCGGCTTGGTGCGCGTCATTGAGTTCGCGAGAAACATCGGCCATCATGGGAATCAGCAGCTTGGCATGCTCCATCGCCTGCGCATAGACCGGCTCAAATTGGACTTCCCCATCCTTGATGTAGGGCGCCAGATTCGGTCCGAAATCAAAGGCCTTAGAACCCAGAAAGCTGGTTAGCACATGGTTATGCAAGGCCAGTAAGTCACGCAACTTATCGGCAAATCGCTGGGGGAATTTCATGTCCTGCACACGCAAGGCTCGGCGTGCAATTTTGTCTTCGTAGGCCGGGCCGATCCCTCGTCCGGTAGTGCCAATTTTTTCATTGCCGCCTTTTTCCCGGGCGGCTTCACGCGCCACATCGAGCGCCGCATGAAAAGGAAGAATCAAGGGGCAGGCTTCGCTGATACGAAGGCGCGACCGAACATCGACGCCGACTTTTTCAAGTCCTTCAATTTCTTCAAATAATTTAGCGGGCGACAAGACCACGCCATTGCCGATATAGCACTTAACACCTGCGCGCATGATGCCGCTGGGGATCAGATGCAAAGCCGTCTTGACGCCGCCAATCACTAGGGTGTGCCCGGCGTTGTGCCCGCCTTGAAAGCGCACTACGCCTTGGGCACTCTCGGTCAGCCAATCGACTAGTTTGCCTTTACCCTCGTCGCCCCACTGGGTGCCAACGACCACTACATTTCTGCCTGCGCGTGTATTCATGAATCTACTTTTTCAAACGGGAACAAGGTGCCAATCAGAACCCTGTGCTACCAGCGCACGGTCACAGTGGAACTCGTCAATTTCATTTTCGTGACCTGGCAAAACGCAGACCACGGTCTCGCCAGCAGCACGCAGACGGGCAATGGCGCTGCGCAAGCCTTTGTCTTCGCCCCAGGGCGCGCGGATGGCTGCGCGCAAAGGCGGGCCGCTCACCACACCCACCAGCGACTTGACGTCTAGGCTAAAGCCTACCGCAGGGCGCTCACGCCCAAACACCGAACCCACCGCGTCGTAGCGACCACCACGCAACAAGGCATCGGATGCCCCTTTGGCATAAACCGCAAAACGCGCGCCGCTGTAGTACGCGTAGCCGCGCAAATCCGCTAAGTCGAAAGAAACCTGAGTGCCTTCCAAGTGCCCCGACAACCATTGGAGTTCCTCCAAAGCCTGTGAAATAACTGGTAAATCAGGCAACAAGCCACGCGCCTCATTAAGAATCTGGACATCGCCGAAGCAGCGTGTCAGATTTTGCAGACCGACACGCACCACAGCATCCGAGCGGCGGGTGATAGAGGCAATTGCGGCTGCGTCTTTCAAGGCCAAGGCTGCTTGCACTTCAATGGTTTCAGCCGCACTTAGCGCGGCCATCGCTAGCAGGCTATTCACAATGCGCACGTCAGCCAGATCCACCATAAAGTCTTGTACTTTGGCGGCGCGCAGGCAATCGAGCGCCAGTGTGAGGATTTCAAGATCTGCCTCCAAACCCTGGTGTCCGTATATTTCCGCCCCTAATTGCAAGGGTTCACGGGTAGCGTGGGGGGCGGCCGGACGCGTGTGCAACACGGGGCCGCAGTAACACAGGCGGGCCACGCCCCGGCGATTGAGCAAATGGGCATCAATCCGCGCCACCTGAGGGGTGCTGTCAGCGCGAAGGCCCAGCATACGGCCCGAAATCTGGTCCACCAGCTTGAAAGTTTGCAAGTCCAGCGATTCACCGGTGCCGGTTAGCAAGGATTCCAGGTGTTCCAGCATCGGCGGCATGACCAACTCGTAGCCATAGCAACGCGCCATGTCCAGCAAATTTCTACGGATTTCCTCGATGTGGCGCGCCTCGGAAGGCAGCACATCGGCAATGTGATCCGGGAGGACCCAGGCGGACATGGATAAATAGGGATGCGGTTAAAAACGCGATTCTACGGGCCAAACCCAAGCCCTACCCAGTTGGGGAATGGGAATCACAGGCGCGCCGCAGCTTATTTTTTAGCGGGCGCGGAGCCCGAGCCACCGTTGCGGAAAACTTTGAAGAAATCGCTGGAAGCCGGGTCCAGCACCATCACGTCGCTTTTATTGGCGAAACTGGTTTTGTAAGCTTCCAGGCTGCGGTAAAACTGGGCGAATTGGGGATCACGGTTAAATGCGTCGGCGTAAATTCGGGCCGCTTCCGCGTCGCCCTCGCCCTTGATTTTCTGAGCGTCACGGTAGGCGTTGGCAATCGTCACTTCGCGCTGACGGTCGGCATCGGCGCGAATTTTTTCACCCTCTGCTGCACCCGTGGATCGCAATTCGTTGGCCACGCGCTTGCGCTCGGCTTCCATACGACGATAAACCGACTCGGTAATCGCCTCGACATAGTCCACGCGCGTGATGCGCACATCCACCACATCCACGCCCCAAGGCTTGGCGCCCTTGACTTTTTCCAGCACTTCCCTTTTGACGTCAGACATCAGTGCTTCGCGCTTGAGGGACAGCAATTCCTTTACGGTGCGCTTGTTTATCTCTTCCTGGAATGCATTTCGCACCACGCGGTTGAGCTGGTTAGCGCCAGCTGCCTCGTTTAAGCCCACGTTACGGATGTATTCGCTAGGCTCGGAAATGCGCCAGCGCACATACCAGTCAATCACTACGCGCTGCTTCTCGGCCGTAAGCATCGGTTCGGTATCGCTGCTATCCAAAGTCAACAAACGCTTGTCAATGTAAGAGACGTTTTGGAAAGGCGGCGGAAGCTTCCAGTTCAAACCCGGCTCCGTGATAACTTCCTTGATTTGGCCCAATGCATAAACCACGCCAAATTGGCGCTGGTCCACGACGAACAAAGTGGAGCTTGCAAGTGCCAAGACCACCAACAGACTAGAAACAATAAATCCAATGCGGTTCATACGATTCTCCTAGCGCACATCGCGCTCACGGGTACGCGCCGCTTCGCGGCTGCGCGGGTCCACGGCGTTGCTTGCGGGCAGCGGTGCGGTCGACGGCGCTTGCACCGTAGCAGAGCCTGGAGGCGCAAGCTGTGGTTCGCCAGCAGCGTTCATTTGCAAAATTTTCTCCAGCGGCAAATTCAAGAGGGTCGCACCCTGGCGAGAATCAACCAGGACTTTAGTCACGTTGGTATAAATCTGTTGCATCGCATCCAGATACATTCGGTCCCGGGTCACTTGAGGAGCCTTCTGGTATTCGTTAAACACCGACCTAAAGCGCTGCGCATCACCCTGAGCTTGGGCAACCACGCGGGCCTTGTAGGCGTCAGCCTCTTCCTTCAAACGCGCTGCCGAACCCACCGCGCGGGGTATCACGTCGTTGGCATAAGCTTGCGCTTCGTTTTTTGCGCGTTCACGCTCTTGTCCCGCTTTCAGCACATCGTCAAAAGAAGCCTGTACCTGCTCGGGCGGACGCACGCCACCTTGCTGCAGGTTGATCGCCACGACTTCGACACCCACTTTGTAGCGGTCCAAAATTTCTTGCATCATGGCGCGCACCCGCGGCGCAATTTGGTCACGCTCCTCGGACAGAGCGGCATCCATTTTCATCTTGCCCAGCACTTCGCGCACTGACGTTTCTGCCGCTTGCACTACCGCGTCCGTGGGGTTTTTGCTTTCAAACAAAAAGGCGCGTGCGTCGCTTAAACGGTATTGCACGGCAAACTTGATGTCCAGGATATTCTCGTCCTGAGTCAGCATCGCCGATTCGCGCAAGCCGGTGGCCTTAAGCACGTTGTCCCGCCCAACGTCCACCGAGCGGATTTGGGTCACAAAAACCAACTCATGGCGCTGAATCGGGTAGGGCAATCGCCAGTTAAAGCCGGCATTGACAGTAGATTTATAGCGGCCGAACTGGGTGATTACCGCCTGCTGGCCCTCTTGCACAATAAAAAAGCCGGTGGCGAGCCAGATCAACACGACCAAACCAAGTATCAGCCCACCGCCGATACGTACGTTCTTAAAATCCGGGGGCAGAGAACCACCGGGGCCACGTCCGCCGGGAGGACGGTTTGCGCCACCCATCCATCCATTGAGCTTGCGGTTGAAGTCTCTCCAGAGTTCATCCAGATCTGGCGGTCCCGAATTAGCACCGAGGCGCCCCCCCGGAGTCGGCCGGCCCTGCGGGGGCGACTGCGGCGTGGGAGCCTCCGGTTTGGCGTCTGGCCGGGTGTCCGGCTTGGCCTCCTGAGGCGCATCGGTGGGAGAGGTAGAGCCGTTTGGCGAAACCTTTGACTCGTCCGAGCGACCCCAACGGCTGTCATTGAGGTTAAACATGCCGCGCAAGCGCCCAAAAATTCCGACAAAATTAAGCGTTGGCATTGAAAATTTCATTGATATACCTTGCGATGTGCACCCCCGATTGTCCACAATTACGAGTCGGCCTCATAGACAACGGGGGATTTGAGCGGCGGGGACGTAAAAATCGAGGCGTCAACTGTGGTTTGAGCGAGCAAGGCACGGAGCTGTGCGAGCCCGGTTCCAGCTTGCGCGCTAAGAAAAACCCGGGCGGTTTGCTTACCTTCCAGTTCAAAAAAATCACTGGTTTGCAATGGAAGTTGATTCTCTGGAAGGGCATCGATCTTGTTGAAAACCAATATCTGAGGCACGCTCTGCGCGCCAATCTCTAACAAAACCCGTTGAACTTGCTCAATCTGGAGCATGTAATCGGAGTTAGAAGCGTCAACCACATGCAATAACAAGTCGGCATCGACAGCCTCTTGCAAAGTCGCCTGGAATGCGTCCACCAGCCCATGCGGCAGATCGCGAATAAACCCAACCGTATCCGACAGCGAAACCGACCGATCAGCTTCGCCCAAATAGAGCTGACGCGTCGTGGTGTCCAACGTGGCAAACAGCTGGTCGGCCGCATAGGCACGCGCTTTCACCAGCGCGTTAAAGAGTGTGGATTTACCGGCATTGGTATACCCGATGAGCGAAATATTGAAGGCGCCTCGTCGGTCGCGCTGTTTGCGCTGGGTCTGGCGCTGGCGCTTGACCTTGTCCAACTGATCTTTGGTGCGTTTAATCTGTGAGGCGATCATTCGCCTGTCTAGCTCGATCTGAGTTTCTCCGGGACCACCCCGTGTGCCGATGCCCCCGCGTTGGCGCTCCAGATGGGACCAGCGGCGTACCAGGCGCGTACTTAAATATTGCAGCCGAGCCAGTTCCACTTGCAATTTGCCCTCATGGCTACGGGCTCTTTGGGCGAAAATTTCAAGAATCAGAAAAGTCCGGTCATTCACCGGCATCTCCAGCCGCCGTTCCAGATTGCGCTGCTGCCCGGGGCTAAGGCTTTGGTCGAATAAAATTTCTTGGGCGCCAACGCTCTGGGCCAGCAATTTGATTTCATCGGCTTTTCCGGTGCCGACAAATAAGGCTGCATCCGGTGCGCGGCGCTTACATACCACCCGGGCCACCGGCTCCATGCCCGCGGTCTGGGCCAACTGGCCCAATTCATCCAAAGTGGAATCAAAATTCGCCACGCCTAAGTCCACACCCACCAAAATGGTACGCGTGGTAAGAGCAGCTTGGGGCGAGGTCAAATCAGGTCTGCGGGCGCAGCAGCCTCAGGGGGCCGCCAAATAGCAATATCAAGGTGCTTCAGCGCCGTCGACAGGCGTCAGTGCAAAATTGACTGCACGACCTGGCACGATGGTGGATATAGCGTGTTTGTACACCATTTGAGTCACAGTGTTACGCAGTAAAACCACATATTGGTCAAAGGATTCAATCTGTCCCTGCAGCTTGATACCGTTGACCAGATACACCGAAACCGGGATGTGCTCCCGGCGCAAGGCGTTCAGAAAAGGGTCCTGCAAAAGTTGGCTTTTGTTGATCACGATATTTTCCGTGTTGAAGATAAAAAGAAGATCAGAAGATACCACATTGGCAAGGGATTCTTGGCAACAAGGACCAATTTGTATGGGTAATCCTGCCCTTACGAGGGTCAATCCTTGTCCGCATAGGGGTTCGCAGCGGACTTCATCTGGATGCGCAGAGGCGTGCCCACAAGATTAAATTCTTTGCGAAAACGACCTTCCAAAAAGCGCTTATACGCTTCGGTCACATGTTCCAGCGAATTGCCGTGCACAATAATTATTGGCGGGTTCATCCCACCCTGGTGGGCATAGCGCAACTTAGGCCGGTACATACCGGTTTTCTTGGGTGTCTGAAACTGAACGGCCTCCAGCAGCAAGCGTGTAAGTACCGGCGTAGGCATTTTGCAATTTGCGGCACGGTGCGCCTGCGCAATCGAATCCCACACCGGCCCAAGGCCCTGGCGTTTACGCGCTGAAATCAAATGTAAAGCTGCAAATTTTAAAAAACCTAGACGGGTCTCTAGCGAGCGCTTCACCAGTTCCCGCTGGTACTCGTCCACCGCATCCCATTTATTGACCGCCACCACCACGGCCCGACCGGACTCAAGAATATAGCCAGCAATGTGGGCATCCTGGTCGGTAACACCGTCAATTGCGTCAATTAATAGCAAGACTACGCTGGCTGATTCAATCGCTTGCAAAGTTTTCACCACTGAAAACTTTTCGATCGCCTCAAAGACCTTACCTTTGCGGCGAATACCGGCGGTATCGATCAGTTCAAATTTTTGCCCGCCGCGTTCAAAAGGGATGGAAATCGTATCGCGCGTAGTACCCGGCAAATCAAACGCGACCAAGCGCTCCTCGCCCAACCAGGTATTGATCAGCGTAGATTTCCCCACGTTGGGACGACCGGCTACCGCAAGTTTGATCGTCCCAGGGTTATTTTCTTCAGACTCGTTTGCATCCGGGTCGGGCGCGAAAGGCGCCATTACCTGGTCCATGAGAGAACGAATGCCCTGTCCGTGAGCGGCAGATACGGCAATCACAGCGCCTAGCCCAAGCTCGTAGAACTCACCGAACTGCGTGCTCTCGGTCATGCCTTCAGCCTTATTCGCCACTACGTAGCTGGTCTTGCCTAGCCTACGCAGATATTTGGCAATGTCATGGTCTTGCGCCGACACGCCGCCACGGGCATCAACTATAAAAAGTACAGCATCCGCTTCGGCTACCGCTTGACGCGTTTGCTTGGCCATTTCTTTGAAGATACCGGTCGTCGCATCGGGCTCGAAACCACCGGTGTCCACCACAATGATTTCCTGCTTGCCGTGTTTGGCATTTCCATAATGCCGGTCGCGCGTCAATCCGGCAAAATCCGCAACAATCGCGTCGCGAGTTTTTGTCAGGCGATTGAAAAGGGTGGACTTGCCGACGTTGGGCCTGCCGACCAGGGCGATAACGGGTTTCATTGAATAGTCGGCAAGCCCTATTGGGGCCTGAACCCGATCACATTACCGCGCTGCGTCATCACCACCCAGGTCGAAGCGATCCATAGTGGCGAACCCAAAATGGGGGAGCCATCCGTAGCGATTCGATTCAGCAATTTTCCATCCGCTGGAGAAAGCCAATGCACATTACCTTCGTTGTCGCCGGTCAGGACGGCACCGCCAGCCAGGGTCGGGCCAGTCAGGCTGCGTAGACGTAATTTTTCATAAGTCCACAATTTTTCGCCATCGCTACGCCGCCAAGCAATTACTTTTCCATCGCTTTCAACACCGACAATGGATTGGCCGTCACCACCAATGCCTGTAACCCCTGACGCAGCCTTGTTCCAAGCACTGCGACCGGTTTGCGTCTGTATGCATGTCACCGCATACTGAAAAGCACGCAGGCAGACCGAGTCACCCACCCGGCTAACACCGGAAACCAGGTCTGCGAGGCGCTCTACTTCATTGATGCCACGACCTGATGCAACTTGAACATCCCAGCGCAGCGATCCGTTCAAGGGGTTCAAGGCCAACAAGCGACCGCCTTGCGCAGTAATTAACGTGTCGCCAACGGCGGTCAACACGCTCGCCTGCGCAAGCAGCAAGGAATCTCCAGAGCGCTGCTGTGCCCACAGCTTGCGTCCGTTTGCGGCATCGAAGCCATAGACCGTCCGGTCTGCCGCTAAAACAAACACGCGGGCGCCGGCCACTAAGGGGGCTGTCACCACCAGCGAGGGAATTTTTTGGCGCCATAACTCTTTATTGCCGCTCCACACGACCAACTGGTTATCCCGAGTAACGACCGCAACAAAATCTTTATCGGCGCCAACGCCAGCAGTCAATGGCTGGCCGACGCTGGAACGCGCCTTGACCTGACCATTCGTTGCATCAATTAAGCTCAGGTCTCCCTGACTTGATGCGGCCCACAACATGTCACCCACCATGCGCAACTCTAGAGGCATGGCGCCGGAACCCACATTTACGCGCCACACCTCCTTGACCAGCATCTTGGCGGGATTAGCTTCCAGCGGCTCAGGTTTGGGCTTGTCAAAACTGGCACAGGCGCCCAGAATGAGTAACAGGCCGATCCCCGCAAGCCCGTAAAACCACGCCTTCCTGAAGCACAAAAACCGCATTACTTGACCTCTTGCTGCAATTTCGCCTTTGCCGCGGCATCAGGCTCCACGCCCAATGCGTTTAG
>CAMDHL010000041.1 GCA_945898105.1 Comamonas sp. lk
TTCGTTGGCACCACGTACTTGACGCGGTTGTCCTGGCTATCCAGGTTCAGGTCGATCATTCCCTTTTTGCGCAAAGCCTTTAAACGGCGATGCGCAGTAGTGGTCGAAATCTCGGGCAGCATCACCATGGCCTCCAGCACCGTAATCGGTTTGTCTTCGTGCCACGCGGACGCGAAGACATTAAGCATCCTGGACTCGACAGCGTCGAGTTGCGGGAAGCTCGGCAAGCTGCGAACAGCTTGCACCAGATTGAGGTACTTGGTGTACATCTGCGAAAAATTCGCTACCTTTGTTTTTGACATGATCGACTCCAACGGTTGAAATATGATTTTTTATTGAAGCGTTTCAGTTCAACTTCTGAAACCCAACAATATTCTCCCAAAAAATAACGCTTCTGTCGAATTAACGAAAGAAATGTCAGTTTTTGTCATTTTCGTTATCTTACATCATATTTTTAAATTAATCAACATGTTTATCAAATAAGTTATTTGCTCGACGGGAAACTGAACATGGTTCCCTCCCTTACACCAGCGGAAGGCCACCGTTGGGTGATGGTTTTACGTTTGGTATAAAAACGCGCAGCGTCCGGGCCGTAGGCGTGCAAATCACCGAATAGCGAGCGCTTCCATCCCCCAAACGAGTGGTAAGCCACTGGAACTGGTAGGGGTACATTGACGCCCACCATGCCGACCAAAATGTTGTCGGTGAAGTAGCGCGCGGCTTCGCCGTCGCGGGTAAAGATGCAAGTGCCGTTACCGTATTCGTGCGCATCAATCATGTCCATGGCTTCTTGCAGGGACTTCACACGCACCACGCCGAGCACTGGGCCGAAAATTTCTTCCTGATAGGTCACCATGCCGGGCTTGACGTTGTCAAACAGGCAAGGGCCCAGGAAATAGCCCTGCTCGTGGCCTGGTATTTGCACGCCGCGCCCATCGATCACCAAGGTGGCACCTTCGGCCACTCCCTGGTCCACATAGCCTTTGACCTTTTCGAAATGTGCTTTGGTTACCAGTGGGCCCATGTCCACGCCAGCCGTGGTGCCGGGGCCAACTTTCATCTTGGCGATTTCGATTTTCAGCCCGGCAATCACCGCGTCGGCTGTGGCGTCTCCCACCGCGACCACCAGTGGGATGGCCATGCAGCGCTCGCCGCAAGAGCCATAGGCTGCGCCCATTAATGCATTCACCGCGTTGGCCACGTCGGCATCGGGCATCACCACCGCGTGGTTCTTGGCGCCGCCAAGGGCTTGCACGCGTTTGCCATGGGCGCATCCGGTAGCGTATATATATTCAGCGATCGGCGTGCTACCCACAAAGCTGACCGCTTTGACACGCGGATCAGTGAGCAAGGTATCAACCGCTTCCTTGTCGCCATTGACCACATTGAGCACGCCCGGTGGCAAGCCTGCTTCCAGGGCCAATTGGGCCACCAACATCGCACTGCTGGGGTCGCGCTCAGAGGGTTTCAAAATAAAGGTGTTACCGCACACGACCGCCATGGGCCACATCCACAAAGGGACCATGATGGGAAAGTTAAATGGGGTGATCCCGGCCGTTACGCCCAGGGCCTGGAACTCGCTCCACGAATCGATAGCTGGGCCCACGTTTTTGCTGTGTTCGCCTTTGAGCAACTCAGTGGCATAGCTGGCGTATTCGACGTTTTCAATACCGCGTTGCAACTCTCCCATGGCATCGGCAAGCACCTTGCCGTGTTCGGCGGTCACCAGCGCGCACAAAGCATCCGCATGCTCCTCCAGCAGCACTTTGAGCTTGCTCATGACCCGCGCGCGCTTGAGCGGCGGCGTATTGCGCCACTCGGGGTAGGCGGCCTGCGCATTGGCAATGGCCTGCTCCACGGTCAATTTATCCGCCAGCAGCAAGCGCTTTTCAACCTGGCCGGTCGCAGGGTTGAAAACGTCTGCCAAACGGCTGCCGCCTTGGGTGAGTTTGCCGCCTATCAAGTGGCCAATAGTGGGTAATGTGGACATAGTAAAAATGCTTAGGTTAAAAGTGAGGAGATAAGAGAAGATTATTGCGAGCGGCTTGACCGTAGCTGACTGAAGTATCGCAAATGTACGCTTGGCCGCGGCGCGCTGCGTTTCATGGCAATGCAATTTTGCGTAGCCATCAATCGCGCGCAGATATAAGTCTGGTTTTGGCGTGGCGCATGCAGGCGCAATCTGGCATCAAAACAGGCGTTTGCAGAACCCAAAAAAAGGCCTGCCCGCCCAATTAAGTGGTGCCGGAGTGCCGCCTGGACCTCCGCCACTGAACACCATTGGGCAGCCAGGCGCGATGTGCGCCTGGCTGCTGCAGGTTCTTAGTCCGTCGCGTTCATCGATTCGCCCAATGCATTGATCAGGCTGTCGATTTCGGATTTTTCGATGATGAAAGGTGGTGCCAACTGAATGGTGTCGCCGCCGTAGCGCACATAAAAGCCTTTTTCCAGGCAGCGCATCGCGATTTCATAGGGGCGGCGCGCTGGCTCGCCTGGCACGGCGGCGATCGTGAAGCCTGCTGCCAAGCCTACGTTGCGGATGTCGGTGATGTGCTTGGTGCCTTTGAGGCTGTGCACTGCTTGCTCAAAATACGGCGCCATCGCGGCCACGCGCTCGATCATGTTTTCCTTGACCAGCACATCCAGGGCAGCAATACCAGCGGCGCAAGCCACCGGGTGCGCAGAGTAGGTGTAGCCATGGGTGAATTCCATCATGTACTCCGGTCCGCCGGCGCTCATAAAGGTGTCGTAAATCTCTTTCTTGGCCACCACTGCGCCCAGGGGCTGCGACCCATTGGTCACTTGCTTGGCGATGTTCATGATGTCCGGGGTCACGCCGAAGGCGGCGGCACCGGTGTAGGCGCCGCATCGGCCAAAGCCGGTAATCACTTCATCAAAAATCAAGAGGATGTTGTTGGCGGTGCAAATCTCGCGCAGACGCGCCAGGTAGCCCACAGGCGGCACCACCACGCCGCCCGAGCCCGACATCGGCTCGACGATCACAGCGGCAATATTCGATGCATCGTGCAGCGTAATTAGGCGTAGCAATTCGTCAGCCAGTTCCATGCCGTGTGCGGGCATGCCGCGGGAATAGACGTTTTGGGGCAACTGGGTGTGCGGCAAGTGGTCGGCCTCGATGCCTTGGCCGAAGGTCTTGCGGTTGGCGCCAATGCCGCCCACGGAAATCCCCCCAAAGTTAACGCCGTGGTAGCCTTTTTCCCGGCCAATCAGGCGCGTCTTGGTGCCCATGCCTTTGGCGCGCCAGTAGGCGCGTGCCATTTTCAATGAGGTGTCTGCGCACTCTGAGCCTGAACCGGCGAAAAACACACGGTCCAAGCCTTCGGGCATGAGTTGACTGATTTTGTTGGCCAGCTCAAAAGAAAGCGGATGCGCGTACTGGAACGCGGGTGAATACTCCATAGTTCCTATCTGGCGGCTCACTGCATCGGTGATTTCCTGGCGGCCATGGCCTAGGCCGCAGCACCACAGGCCCGATAGGCCATCCATCACTTTGCGTCCATTGGAGTCGGTGTAGTAAGCGCCCTTGGCGCTGACCATCATGCGTGGATTGGCTTTGAAATTGCGGTTGCCGGTGTAAGGCATCCAGTGCGCATCCATCCAGGCGGCATCGCGCGGGTAGGGGGATGTGCTGGTCACGACCGGTGCGTGGGTAGCGTTGTCATGGGGTTTCATGGCAGTCTCCAAGGTGGTGGAAAAAAAGCCTTCTGCATCGCGGTGGCGACGCATCATTGCTTAGGCAAAAGCAGATTGTGAGCTTCTCTGTTACTCTTATAAAGTGAGAATTATCGCTATTTACTTGCCAACCTATGAAACTAAAACCACCTCCCTTACCTGATGCGCCGGTCGGTACGCACACGCCGCCCAGTAAAGCCCTGACTAAGCGCAATGTCGCTGCACAAGCTGCCGCGATGCCCACGCGTCCGGCCTTGGGGCAACTCAGCGACATGGACTTGCGCCTGTTACGCGTCTTTCGGGTGGTGGCCGATTGTGGTGGCATGGCGGCAGCGGAGTTAGAACTCAATATCGGCAGCTCCACGGTCAGCCGCCATATCAAAGACTTGGAAACCCGCCTGGGGCTACGTTTGTGCCGACGCGGACGGGCCGGCTTTGCCCTGACGCCCGAGGGCCAAAAGATTTATGCCCAAACCACCCAACTGCTAGCCGCCACCGACGCCTTTCGCAGCAGCGTCGACGAAATCCACCAGCGCATGGGCGGACAGTTACAAGTGGCGGTGTTTGATAAAACCGCCAGCAATCCCAAGGCCCGCGTGGCGCAGGCGATTTCCCGGTTTCATTCGCGGGCGCCTGATGTCGCGCTCAACTTGCATGTGGCCACCCTCAATGCCATCGAGCGCGGCGTGCTCGACGGGCAATTTCATTTGGGCATCATCCCTGGACACCGTACGTCGGACACCTTGCACTATGCGCGCCTGTTTGATGAGCACATGTGTTTGTACTGCGGGCCCGGCCACGCCTTGTTTGGCAGCGATCACGGCAGCCTGGACTGGGACGCGGTGCGGGCGCTGCCTTTTGCCGGCCTGGGCTACCACTCGCCTAACTTGCAGGTCAGCCAGCAATTGCGCCTGACGCGCAGCGCCACCGGCTTTGACCAGGAGTCCATAGCGACCCTGATTTTGTCGGGCCGTTTTGTCGGCTTCTTGCCCGAGCACTACGCGCGCAGCTTTGTGCAGCAAGGGCAGATGCAAGCCGTCATGCCCGACGTGTTTTTTTACGATTGCGAGTTTTTCGCCATCACCCGACGCTCCCCGCAGGCCTCACGCGCCACCCGCGCGTTCTTGCAATGCCTGGAGCAGGCGCACGACGTTTAGCGCTCAACCAAGGAAGGCAGCAGCGCAGCAACCGGATAAGGATTGACAGCGCTTTTCTACGCGCCGCAAAACGGGAAACCGGCAATCGGAGTTTCGCCGTCCATACACGCGGCCAGTGCTTTTCCCGAACCGGCGCCATGCGTCCAGCCCAAAGTGCCGTGGCCCGCATTCACCCACAGCCCGCGCACGGTTGTTTGCCCGATGAACGGAATATTGGTCGGCGTAGCCGGCCGCAAACCGGCCCAGAACTGCGGATTGCCTCCTTCATGCGGCAAATGGGTATCGCACATGCCAGGCCAGATTTCTTCGACACGGCGGGCCAGCATTTGGCATCGCGCTTGCGAAACCGCGCTATCCAGCCCCAGGTCGTAACTGCCTACTTCAATCGTTCCGGCCACGCGGATCTGGTCGCCAAGGCGGGTGATGGCAATCTTGCGCGAGTCGTCGATCACCGACACCGAAGGCGCCTGCTCGGGCCGCAATATCGGGAAAGTGGCGCTATAGCCTTTGCCCGGATAGATGGGTAAGTCCACGCCTACGCGGCGCAGCAATGGGGCGCTGAAGGAGCCGCAGGCGATTACTACCGCATCGGCTGCCAGCGTGCGCACACTGCCGCGTTCGCTGTCCAAGCCTTTGAAGGCTGTCACCGGGCTGGATGCGTCTGCTGCGCCATTGCCATCCTGAATCCCAACTTGCGACATAGTTCGCACGCGCACCCCGCGCAGGCCTGCGCTAGCCATATCAAGCGAATCAAGGCTGTGCGAAAACAAAAACTCCACGCCCCGCGCAGCGCAATCGCGTGCCAAAGCTTGGGTGAACACGCAGGCATCACCCGACTCATCGCTGGCGGTAAAAGTGGCACCGACAATCCGGCCGCCAAAGGGCGCTAGCGTGGGCTCCAGGCGCAGCAGCTCGGAAGTGCTGATGACCTTACGTTGCACGCCAAACTGCTGCATCAAGGCCGCCAGCTCACAGGCGCTATCAAACGCGGCCTGGTCAACAAAAAAATGCGAAATACCGCGTTCCAGCCGGTGGAACTGAATGCCGGTCTGCGCCACCAGTTCTTTTAGCGCCAGATGGCTATAGGCGCCCAAGGCCACGATATGGCCCACATTGCGGTGAAAAGCCGCGTCGTTGCACTCGGCAAGAAAACGCAGGCTCCAGCGGTACTGCTGCCAGCCCTCGCCCACAGGCCATTGCGGCCGGAACAGTAGCGGCGCCTCTTTGCTGAACATCCACTTCAAGGCTTTAAGCGGCGCATCGCGGTTAGCCCAGGGCTCGCAATGGCTGACCGAAATCTGGCCGGCGTTGGCAAAACTGGTTTCCAGCGCTGCATCGGCTTGTCGCTCCACCACCGTGACCCGGTGGCCGCGCTCGGCCAAATACCACGCGGTGCTGGTGCCGATGATGCCGGCACCCACCACAACAATATGCATAAAACCTTCCTGTGTTCACCCGCCTTTTATGGGAAAAGCGGAAGCGATTCGACGAGCCCGGAAACTGAACTCGATAGTCGCAAATTGGTCGTGCTTGAATACAAAAACAACCCAACGGCTAAAATTCAGGCATGCCTTCTTCATCTTTGCCCAAAGTGTCTTTCAAGACCCAGATGCTACAGGCGCGCGAAGACGCCATCATCCAGACCGCCAGCAGATTGCTGGCGGAAAAAGGTTTTGAGGCGATGACGGTCGATGAAGTGGCCGCCAACGTCGGTATCGCCAAGGCCAGTTTGTACAAGCACTTCCCGAGCAAAGAAGACCTGGCTGCAGCTGCGATGGTGAAGTTGATGCAAAAAGCCCAGGACTTTTTGCGTGAACTGCCTGCGCAAAGCGCCATGGCGCAATTGCGCTGTGTAGCTCGCTGGACCATGGAACTCCAGCTGCAAGGCCAAATGCCGTCGCTGCCCAGTCGCAACTCTACGCTGCGCGCCAAGCTCATGGCCAACAGGCTGTATATGGATGGCCTGATCGAAGTGAGCGACCGCCTGGGCGCCTGGATTGAAGAGGCGCAAGCGCAAGGTCATTTGCAATCGAGCTTGCCGCCGATCGCGGTCCTGTACACCTTGTATGCCCGCGCTTGTGACCCGGTGCTGGAGTTTCTAAAAATGGGCGGCCAGCATGATGATGCGCAAATCATCGATCTCGTGATGAGCACCTGTTTTGACGGATTAGCTGCCCGCTAAATTTCGATCACTGCATCGGCCCGAAAATATGCCTGCTCATTTTTGTGGGCATAACCGAGGGGGTTGGCCACCACGCGGCAGCCGTTATGCACATAGTTTTGTGGAGTGTGCAAATGCCCATGCAACCACAATGCGGCATGTGGCAGCAAATCATCCAAAGCATTGCAAAAACCGGCCGTGCCAGGTACGCGCCCATAGCGCGGATCAGCGCTGTGCAAGCTAGGCGCAAAGTGCGTCACCACGATAGTTTTGCCTTCAAAGGGCTGGCTTAATGCATCGCGTAACCAGGCTTGGCATTGCAGGCCTTCATCGCGTACCGCTTGCGATAAAAAAGGCAATCCATTGCGCAGCGTGCCGGTTTTTTTTAGGTAGAAGTCGGCGGCACGAAAAGCCTTATCCCGCGCCTTGAGCGTTTCCGCCAGCGCCTTCGAATCAGGCCCGGATCCCTGCGGTGCCAGCGCGTCGAAATCGGTCCACAAGGTCGTTCCGATAAGGCGCAGCGCGCTGCCATCGCTCGCGCTATAGGGCAAGCTAACTATTTCTCTGTCGAGCCAGGTGATGCCCAGGCGCGCGCAGGTCTGGCGAAGACGCGCATGGGCCTGGTCAAAGTCCAGCGCATCGTATTCATGGTTGCCAGGCACAAAATACACCGGCACAGGCCAACCGTAAAGGGGCGAAAAACGCGTCAGGCCGAAATCCTGATCCTGCAATTTCGAGCCGCTTTGGTAGGACCCGATATCGCCGGCCAATACCAGGACATCGGCATCCGCGGCAGGGTGGGTTTGAAAGTCCGGCTGCGATTCCAGATGCAGGTCCGAGAGCAGTTGCAATTTCATGTGCACATCCCCCCGGCTGCGGGTGGCAAGGACTGTGCGGCCGTCTGTACCTGCATGCGCAACCAGGCTTGTGCGCTATCGTTGTCGTGGCGTTGGTGCCACACGGAATCTACATGAATGGGTGGTACTTCAAACGGTAATTCGCGTACCGCCAGTTGCGACGCGAAACCAGTGACTTGCACAAAATGGCGCGGCATCACCGCCAGCAAATCGGAATCCGCCACGACGCTGCCAGTGGTGAAAAACTGGTTCACCGTAAGCACCACGCGGCGCGAGCGATTAACCGATGCCAAGGCTTCATCTATCAAGCCATAGGCCCGGCCTGAAAAGCTCACCAGCACGTGATGCGCTTCGCAAAAAGCGTCCAAGCTGAGCGGTGTCTGTGCCAGCGGGTGTTGCGCGCGCATCACGCAGACATAGTCACTGGAGAAAAGGCGTTGATGGGCAAAGCGCACCGCCTGGCCGCTTTGGC
Organism: Comamonas sp. lk; assembly: GCA_945898105.1. Lineage (GTDB taxonomy): Bacteria > Pseudomonadota > Gammaproteobacteria > Burkholderiales > Burkholderiaceae_C > Allorhodoferax. Next base: position 8,341 of record CAMDHL010000041.1, read on the forward strand.
GTTGCAAGCCTATGGCCGCCAGCGCCGCCGGGAAATGTCCCACCGCCAGATCTACATCGCCCGCTTCCAGCATTGGGCGCGGATCGCGCGTGTTTAGCGGTACGGTGCGCAGGGACACGCCTGGCGCCTCGCGCATGATGTCTTGCACCAGTGCGGGCATCAATTTTGAGGCGGTGGCATCGGCCATGGTCAAGACAAAGCTGCGCACCGTGGCCGCTGCAGAAAAGGGCTGGGGCGACAAGGCACTTTGCAAGCGCGCCAGCGTCTCCCGCACTTGCGGCCAAAGCAATAGGGCTTTGGGCGTGGCTTGCAAACTTCGCCCCTGGCGCACCAGCACCTCATCGCCCAGCGCTTCGCGCAGTCGGCGTAGGGCGTTGCTGACGGCCGGTTGGGTAAGCGACAGCACCTGCGCCGCCCGCGTCAGGCTGCGCTCGGCCATCACCACGTCAAAGACTTTGAGCAGGTTCAGGTCGAAATTGCGCAGTTGCGGAGCAGGAAGCGTCATATATAGATTTTATGAATGGCTGAAATCAAAAATATAAAGTTGACCAACATTAGTGTAAACCCTAGCATTGCCTCCTTAAATGCCCGCTAGTGGCGTGCCCATGTTTTTCCAAGGAGTTTGCTATGTCTTATTTCATGCCTTTCCAAGCGGCTTCCCAAGTCGTCCGTGCAGCGCCCCAGCGCCCAAGCAAACGCATTGCGCCGTCACAGGCCTTGGCAGGCGTATTGTCAGCATCTGTCTTTGCCGCTTTGCTCGCCGTTGCTGACCAGGTGATTGACAGCTGGGCCGACGGCCATATGTTGCTCGCCTGGGTGATGTTGTGGTTGTCGATTTTTGGCGGGCTTGCCCTCTTGACCCGGCCCATGCGCCGCGCCAGCACCGCTAGCGCATTCTGGCTTCAAACTCGCGTCGCAGCACTGGTGCAGTCGCGCCGAGAAGCGGCTTTGTGGGAGTTGGCGATGCGCGATCCGCGCATGCTGCAGGAGTTGCGCGCTGCCAAGGTCCGCAGCCAAGACATCTGACGCTTACGCGCAGGCGCCTAAAAAGGCGCCTGCCGGTACCTGCGAGCACCCCGCTCTTTTAGCTTAGCTGCGCCAATGCGGCGTTTGATTGCGCCTGCAAAAAACCAAGACTTTCGCGCGCAGGCAAGTGCAGCCAATGCGCATATTGCGCAGGCGGCACGACAACTACCATCCGCTTTTCATCACCGGGTTTGTGCATCTCGCGCATCACGGGATGCGCATCGGCGTTAATGGTCAGCATGGTGAAGCTGAAAATTTCTTGCTCCTGCGCCCGCCAGCAAGACCATAAACCGGCCACCCCTAGTGGTGCACCGTCTGCGCTGCCAATCCGCGCCGCCACCGCCCGCCCACTGCGCCAATCGGGTTCGAATAAAGCCTCTGCCGCAATGATGCAGTGCTGGCCGCGCCGCCAAGCGTCGCGAAAGCTGGGTTTCTCGAAGGCGGTTTCACTGCGCGCGTTGTAGGTGCTGCGCGTCATTCGCAGGTCGGTGGACCAATGCGGCACCAAACCAAACAAACCGGTCAGCGCTTGCAGAGGGCCGGCAGTCGGGGCCGCGCTCTGCGGCGCGTTGCGGATAAAAAGGGCCCGGTAGCCCGGCCAGACATCGGCCTGCCCCGTGTCCTCTGGCAGGGCGGTGCCGAAATGGCGCTCAAACCGCTCGCGCCCCTGGATGCCTTGGTAATGGCTGCACATAAGGCCTATTGTCTGTCGGACGACGGTTCGCACGCTCCCTCACAAGCCGTTACCGCAATGGACATATGGCGATTGGTAAATAGCAGGCGCTGCGCCTACCTCACTGGGCAATTTGTTGCTGTTCCCATGCGCGCCTACAAGTCGTGCTGTTGGTTGGCTTCAGTTAAGCTTGGGCCGCTTTGCACAGCGCGCACAGCACAACCTAGGAGCCCCTCCCATGACCACTTCAGACACCGCAGGATTTGGCAAATTTGTTCCTGGTTTTGACTTTTTGCAGAACCTGGCCAAGGCCGCTGGTGGTGCGGGCAGTAGCCCCTCGGCCATGCCCAATATGGCGCAGTGGCTGGTGCCCAGCCTCAAAGTTGAGGACTTGGAAAAACGCATCGAGGAGCTCAAGCACGTGCAGTTTTGGCTGGACCAGAATGCCCGCGCGCTAAGTGCCACCATCCAGGCGCTGGAAGTGCAAAAAATGACCATGGAAACCCTGAAGGGCATGAACTTCACTATGGGCATGCCGGGCGCCGCGCAAGCTGCCACCCCGAAACCCGCATCTGCGCCCGCAGCTCCCCCGCCTGCGCCCGAACCCGAGCCCGCTGCCGATGCGGCCCCCAAGCGCAAAACCAAAGCGCAGGCCGATGCCAGCAAAGTTATTGACCCGATACAACTGTGGGGCGCGCTCACCCAGCAGTTCCAGCAGATTGCCAGCACGGCGCTGCAAGACGTGGCCAAGCACAGCGCGGCCGTGGCCGGTAGTGCGAAAGCAGCGGGAAAATCCGGCGCTACGAAAGCAAAAGGCGCGACCGCCAAAACCACGCGAAAGGCGGCCGGCAAATCCGCCTCCGCCAAGAGTAATGCCAAGGCGCGCCGCAGCGCCCGCTAAAGCGAAGCCCCTTCCACCTCAAGCCAAGTTATGCAGACTTTTTCCTACGCGCACGCCACGCACCCAGATTGGCAAGGCGCCAGCGCACTGGTGTTGGCGCAGTTGCGCGGTCAGATGTCCAGCTCGCTGCATGCCGTCACGCCCACGCTGGCGCTGCTCTACATCACCGACCATTACGCGCAGGACGCGCAGGAAATTTTGGACCACCTTAGCGCGGAGCTGCCCTCGGTCACTGACTGGTCGGGCACCGTGGGTATCGGCATCTCCGCTAACAACGTCGAGTACTTTGACGAACCCGCCATGGCCGTCATGCTTTTGGACTTGCCGTCGGATCAATACCGCGTGTTTTCTGGCGTCTCGCCGCTAAGCCTGGGCTTTGAAGCCCACACCGCCTTGGTACACGCCGACGGCGCTACCGCCGACCTGCCAGACTTGCTGGCCGAAATGTCGGGCCGCACCGAGACCGGCTACTTGTTTGGCGGCCTGGCCAGCAGCCGAGGCAAAAGTGTGCAGTTTGCGTTGGCGGCTGATGGCAACCTCAGCGGTCAGGGTATGGCTAAAGGCGTATTCAGCGGCGGGCTGAGTGGGGTAGCTTTCGGGCCGGAAATCGCACTGGTGTCGCGCGTCACCCAGGGCTGTAAACCGGTGTCGCGCGCCCGCGTCATTACCGAGGCTCATAACAACCTGGTCCTCAGCCTAGACGGTGAACCAGCCTTGGATGCGCTGCTTTCAGACCTATCGATTTCCTTGGAGCGACCGCAAGAAGCCTTGAAGGCGGTGCGCAATACCCTGGTCGGCCTGGCCAATCCGCCCACGGGCAGCGACAGCGCGGCAGTGCGCAAGACCGGCAATTTCGGCAGCGACGTGCTGGTGCGACACATCATCGGCTTGGACCCTGGCCATCGCGGCGTGGCCTTGAGCGACCATGCCCGCGTCGGTGGGCAACTGGCGTTTTGCCAGCGCAATGTGCAAGCCGCGCGCGGCGATTTGACGCGTATTTGCGCCGAGATTCGCGAAGAACTCAGCCCCGAAGAGATCCTCGAGCCCCAAGCGGTTGGGGCCACGGGCGTCGGTGCAGGCGCTGCTGCCCCAGTGCAAAAAGGCATTGCTGGGGCGATTTACATCAGTTGCACCGGACGCGGCGGCCCGCACTTTGGCGGTGCGAGTGCTGAAATGCAGATCGTCCGCCACGCTTTGGGCGACGTTCCTTTGATCGGATTTTTTGCCGCCGGCGAGATTGCCCATCAGCATTTGTACGCCTATACCGGCGTCTTAACGGTTTTTACCGTAGATAAATAGCGTTTTAAATACTTTTAAGGGCTTTTGGCGTCTTTTGTGCCTTGCCTGGCTGATTCTAAAGACTTCAAAGGCGCCTGCTATGGCGCTCTTCGTGCCTGATCTGCGAGCGGCGCTGTTTGATTGCGATGGATCGGCTATTTAGAGGGCGCTAGGGCGCTTTGACCGCGGCAACGCTAGCGCGTTGCAGGCGGTCGGCTACACCGGCCCATTCCATCGTCTCGGGGGTGG
>CAMDHL010000042.1 GCA_945898105.1 Comamonas sp. lk
GGGCAATGCGTGTTTACCGCATTGGCCATGAACGATGTGGTGGTCAACCGGGGTGCGACCTCGGGCATGGTCGAGTTGCGGGTCGAGGTCGATGGCCATTTTGTGGCCAGCCAGCGCGCCGACGGTTTGATCATCGCTACGCCTACCGGCTCCACGGCGTACGCTTTGTCCGCCGGCGGGCCCATGTTGCACCCTTCTACGCCTGGCTGGGTTCTGGTGCCGATTGCACCGCATACTCTGTCCAACCGGCCCATCGTGCTGTCACACAGCAGTGAAATCTCCATTGAAATCGTTTCAGGGCGCGATGCCAGTGCCAACTTTGATATGCAGTCGCTGGCCACTTTGATGCACGGCGACCGCATCGTGGTGCGCCGCTCCGAGCACAGCGTGCGCTTTTTGCATCCCAAGGGCTGGACTTACTTTGATACCTTGCGCCGCAAGCTGCACTGGAACGAGGGGGGGAGCTAAGCGGTGGGCCTCAAACGCATTGCGCTGCGCGACTTTGTCATCGTCGCTGCGCTGGACTTGGAACTAGAGGCGGGCTTTACCGTGCTGACCGGCGAGACCGGTGCGGGCAAGTCGATCCTGATTGATGCCTTGCAACTGGCCACCGGCGCACGTGCTGATGTCGGCCTCATACGCGAGGGCGCTGCACGCACCGACGTCAGTGCCGAGTTTGATACGCCTGCCGCGCTGCTGCCCTGGCTGGCAGAAGCCGGCTTTGACGGCGCTGACAGTTTGCTGCTGCGACGCAGTGTGGACACTGGCGGTAAAAGTCGGGCTTGGATCAACGGGCTGGCAGCGACCGCACAGCAACTACGCTATGTGGGCGAACAGGTGCTGGACATTCATGGCCAACACGCATGGCAAAGCCTGACGCGGCCCGATGCGGTGCGCGCCTTGCTGGACGACTTTGCCCGAATTTCCACCAGTGCGTTAAGTGCTTTGTGGCAAACCTGGCGCGCAGCGCAAGCCGCCTATGACAAAGCGCTGGCGGCGCAGGACATGTTGCAGCGAGAGCGCGAACGCCTGGCCTGGCAGATTGGCGAGGTCGACAAACTCAATCCATTGCCCGATGAATGGGATGAGCTAAATGCCTCGCACAGCCGATTAGCCCATGGCCAAACCTTGCTTGATGCGGCGCACAGCGCTTTAACTGTCCTTAGCGACGAAGAGCCCTCGGCTTTGCGCAACTTGCACAGCGCATTGCAGCAAATTCAAAGCCAAATGCATTTAGATGCCGACTTCCAAGGCCCTGCCGAAGTGCTGGCCTCTGCCATCGCGCAGGTAGAAGACGCGGTGCATAGCTTGCGCGCATATCAGCGCCGTGTCGAGCTAGACCCGGCGCAGCTGGCTGAACTTGATGCGCGTATGGCACTGTGGGTATCCCTGGCGCGCCGCTACAAACGCAGCCCACAGGAATTGGCTGCCACGCACGCCGCATGGAAGTACGAATTGGCGCAGCTTGACGCTGCCGCGGACAGCGCCCATTTGCTGACGCAAACCCAGCAAGCCCAAGCAGCATTTATGGCCGAGGCGCGCAAGGTTTCCAAGACGCGCCAGCAAGCAGCACCCAAGCTCGCTGCCGCTATTACCGAGGCCATGCAAGGCTTGGGCATGCAAGGCGGGCAATTCCAAGTGCAATTGCAAACTACCGAGCAAGCGCACCAAAGCGGCCTGGAAGATGTTTTGTTTTTGGTGGCCGGCCATGCGGGCAGCACGCCGCGACCGGTGGGAAAGGTGGCCTCGGGTGGTGAGCTCTCGCGCATCGCCTTGGCGATTGCCGTGACGACCAGCCAGTCCGGCGGCGCGCAGACCCTGATCTTTGACGAAGTGGATGCCGGCGTGGGTGGTGCGGTGGCGCACACCGTGGGGCGTTTGATGCGCAAACTGGGCGGTGACCGGCAGGTACTCGCGGTCAGCCATCTGCCCCAAGTGGCGGCCTGTGCTGACCAGCATTGGGTCGTTAGTAAGCAGTCGCATGAAGGCCAGACCTTGAGTCAGGTTGCCCCGGTGCAGCGTACACAACGTGAAACTGAAATAGCGCGCATGCTGGGCGGACAGACCAGTTCGCAAGCGACGATGGCGCATGCGCGGGAAATGTTGGAGCAAGCCCGTGGCTGAACACAAACTCGAATTGGTGCTGATTACCGGCATGTCCGGCTCTGGTAAGTCGATAGCCCTTCATGCTTTGGAGGATGCAGGGTACTACTGCGTGGACAACCTGCCGCCGCCCTTGCTATTGGATTTCATCGCTTTACAAAGTGGTGAACAGTCAGGGCGCGTGGCTATCGCCATGGATGTGCGCAGCGCCAAGGGCCTGCCGCTGATACCCGGGCAGTTGGACAAACTGCGTGCTAAGGGCATAGGCATCAAAACCTTGTTTCTTGACGCTACGACGGACACCCTCGTGCGGCGCTATTCCGAAACGCGCCGCAAGCACCCTTTATCCCAAGCCGATACTTTGCCGGGTGACGAGCGGCGCGCGCTGGCAGATGCGATTGAACTGGAACGCAGTTTGCTGGCCGATATGCGGGCGCAGTCCTACGTGATTGATTCGAGCATGATTCGCGCTGCCCAATTGCAAGGCTATGTCAAAAGCCTGATCACCGCGCCAGAAGCCCAGCTCACTTTGGTATTTCAGTCTTTTTCTTTCAAGCGTGGCGTCCCCTCAGATGCTGACTTTGTGTTTGACGTGCGCATGCTGCCCAACCCGCATTACGAAGCGCATTTGCGCGTACTGACGGGCAGAGATGCGCCGGTGGCAGAGTTTTTGCGTGCGCAGCCCGAAGTGGTGTTGATGGAGCAGCAGATTAGTAGCTTTTTAGATGGTTGGATGGGCGCTTTAGTGCTGGACCATCGCAGCTATGTAACGGTGGCTATCGGGTGTACTGGCGGGCAGCACCGCTCCGTATATTTAGTGGAGCAATTGGCTAGGCATTTCGCGCCGCATTGGGTTACCCTAAAGCGCCACCGCGAATTGCAGAGCGATAGCGAGTCGGACTTCTCGGCGTAGGTCTCAGGCCAGCGCTGAGGCTTCTAAGAGTTTGCGTACCGGCGCGGGTAAGCCGAGGGCGGGCCAGTCTTTCGCAGCAACCCAGCCACCTTCCATTGCACTTAAACGTCGGCCTGCAACTAGGCGCACATAAAACGGATGGATGTGCAAGTCTTTGTGCGTGAGCACATGCACAAAGGTGTCCATGGGCTGCAAAGTTTTTTGCGCTATGGCCGGCAAGGCGTTGCGTAACTCCGTCTCGCTGTCGAAGACCGGGAGGCAATGCAGACCGGCCCAGACCCCCGGCGTCGGGCGTCGTTGCAACCACACCGCGCCGTTGGTGTCTTGCGCCCATACAAGCCACATCGACTGGCTACTGCGTTTGAGCTTGCGAGTTCGCACCGGGAATTCCTCCATGCGCCCCTTAGCCTGTGCAAGGCAATCGGCTTGCAATGGACATTGCCCGCAAAGCGGTTTGCGTGCCAGGCAGACCGTGGCGCCCAAATCCATCATGCCTTGCGTGTAGCGCGCCATGGCCTTGGCGTCCGTGTTTTCATCGGGCACCAATTCCTGCGCCAAAGCCCACAGCGCGCGCTCCTGCGCTGCTTGCGCCAGATCGCCCTCAAAGGCCAGCAATCGGGTTAGCACGCGTTTGACGTTGGCATCCAAAATCGCCACCCGTTCGCCAAAACACAGAGATGCAATCGCCGCTGCCGTAGACCGACCGATACCGGGCAGGGTTTGCAGCAGCGCGGCCTGCCGTGGGAATTGCCCGCTGTGTTGCTGCATCACGATTTGGGCACAGCGGTGCAAATTGCGCGCCCGGCTGTAATACCCCAGGCCGCTCCACAAACCCATCACATCGTCGGCGCTGGCCTGCGCCAAATCAGCCACCGTGGGCAGACGTTGCGTAAATCGTTCAAAGTAGTCCCGCACCGTCACAACCTGGGTTTGCTGTAACATGATTTCAGACAACCAGACGCGGTAGGGATCGACCGTGTTTTGCCAGGGCAGGCTGTTGCGCCCATGGCTTTTTTGCCAGCGCACCACTTTTTCAGCGATGCTCTTGGTGCTTAAGGCTTTTGGCATACCGGGCAGAAAAATGTAGACCGCTGTCCTTGACGTATCGCTTTGATGGCGGTACCGCAAGCGCCGCAGGGCAGCCCTTCGCGCCCATATACCGCAGCCTCTAATTGAAAATAACCCGATTCGCCTTGGGCATTGGAAAAGTCTTTGAGTGTGCTGCCGCCGATCTCAACCGCCCGTGCTAGCACCGTGCGTATGGCGGCGTGCAGGCGGGTAGCGCGCGCCAAGCTGATGCGTTCGGCTCGTGTGGTCGGGCGGATACCGGCCATGAACAGCGCCTCGCTGGCGTAAATGTTGCCAACGCCCACCACCAATTCGCCGCCCAGCAGCACCTGCTTGATTACGGTCTTACGCTTTTTGAGGGCTTTCCAAAAATCATGCGCTGCAAACCCATCTCCTAGTGGCTCCACCCCTAACTTGCCCAGCAGTTTGCGGGCAACCTCGCTGTACTCGCTGTGCGCAAACACGACGGCACCAAAGCGGCGTGGGTCGTGCAGGCGTAGTGTGCCCAGGTTGGTTTGCAAGTCCATATGGTCGTGCTTACCGGGGCTGGTGGGTGCGCGCTCAAAGCGCAGACTGCCAGACATTCCTAAATGCAGGAGCAACAGACCTTCGTCCAAATCCAGCAACAGGTACTTGCCTCTGCGCCGCACCCCCAGGACTTGGCGGCCTGCAAGCGTCTGGGGATCGCAGCCCAAAGGCCAGCGCAGGGCTTTGCCCATGTGCAGCGCCTGAATGCGCGCGCCGGCAATCCGATCGGCAAAGCTCAGCCGCGTCACTTCAACTTCGGGTAATTCAGGCATAGGTGGGGCAGGTAAAGCAAAGCGCTTGCAGGGGGCATCGTAGGTCGCTGGAGGCTCTTCTTGCGGGCCTTGGATTATTATGGCTGCATGTCACGCATCCCCTATTTGATGGTCGCAGCACTGCTGGCTGCAGCCCCGGTGGCTCGCTCCCAAACTGCTACAGCGCCGCTGAAGCAGCCCGGCGCGAGCGCCCAAGCCCCCGAACGCTCGGCCCTGAATGCCTCTATTTTTTACCAGGTGGTGTTGGCAGAGCTCAGCTTTAACAATGGCGATATTGGTGCGGCCTACGGCTTGATGTTGCATGCGGCGCGCGAGTCCAATGAAGCTCAGCTCTTTCAGCGCGCGGTGGATATGGCCCTGTCTGGGCGCGACGCCAATGCCGCGGTGGGCGCCGCTAAGGCCTGGCAACAGGCCCTGCCGCAGTCCAAGGACGCGGACCGTTATCTGTTGCAATTGTTGATTGGTCTCAATCGGCTAGGCGATACCCTTGCGCCACTACAGCGCAGCGTGGCTCGCACAGCGCAGCCCGAGCGCGTCGCTGTGATCAACACGCTAACGCGCCTTTATTTGCGGGCCACGGACAAAGCCGCCGCTGCGGACCTGATAGAAAAAGCGTTGATCGCAGAGCTGGGTAACCGCAGCACCGGGCCTGCCACGTGGGCCGCTATTGGTAATTTACGTTTGGTAGCGGGTAATCGCCCGGCTGCGCTGGCCGCCGCGCGCAAGGGCGCTAGCCTGGACCCTTTGTCCGACGACGTCGCCTCGCTGGCGGTCAATCTTCTCAATGGCAGTGCCGAAGATCTGGACGCATTGCTGAGCGCTTACTTTGCTGCGACGCCCTCTGGGAATGTGCGGATGGGCTATCTGCGCAAGCTCATCGAATTGCAACGGTATCCGGCTGCCTTGGCGCAGGCGGTGCAGCTGACCCGTGAGCAGCCAGACTTTGCCGATGCCTGGTTGGTACGTGGCTCCATTGAATTTCAAAATCAAGACTTCCAGCAAGCCGAGCAGTCGTTGAGCCGCTTCCTTGCGGTATTGCCGCAAAGCCGGACGCAGGAGGACCCTGATGAGGACAGCCTCACGCCCCGCGGCATCGTGCAGGCCTATCTGCTGCTGTCGCAAATTGCAGAAAAGCAGGGCGATTTTGCGAAAGCCCAAAGCATTCTTGCGCGCATCAACAGTCCCCAAGACATCGCGCGTGTGCAAATTCGCCGCGCCATGATGTTTGCCAAGCAAGGCCGCTTGGAAGAAGCGCTCTCCCTGGTACGCAATCTTCCCGAGGACGATGCGGACGAGGCGCGCACCAAATTGCAGACGGAATTGCAATTGCTGCGCGAAGGCCGGCGCGAGAAGGAAGCCTATGCGCTGCTGATTGCCGCCATCCAAAAAACGCCCGACGATGTGGACTTGCTGTACGAACTGGCCTTGTCTGCTGAAAAACTGGGTCAAACCGACGAGATGGAAAAAATCCTTCGGCGTGTGATCACACTGCAACCCGATTACCACGCTGCCTACAACGCGCTGGGTTATTCGCTGGCCGACCGCAACCAGCGTTTGCCCGAGGCAAGAGCGCTGATTGAAAAAGCATTGAAGTTCGCGCCCAATGACCCGTTTATTTTGGACAGTTTGGCCTGGGTGGAGTTTCGCAGCGGCAATCTGACAGAAGCGTTGCGGATATTGCGCGCTGCTTACCTGAGTCGGCCCGATGCCGAAATCGCGGCGCATTTGGGCGAAGTTTTGTGGGCGATGAACTTGCGCGAGGACGCTAATGCGGCATGGGCTAAAGGCCTGGAGCTCAACCGCGACAACGAGACGCTCAAATCCACCATCGTGCGTTTACGCGGCAAGTTATGACGGCCCTGCTGCACCCGGCCCAGCGGCTGTTGGCCGGATGCTTGGTGCTCGCATGTGTGCTACTCGCGGCCTGTAGTACGCCAGCTAAACGCCAGCAGTACGTTACCCCCAATGATGTGTGGGAAGGCCGCTTGTCGATCCAAGTGGCGGGCGATGCGCCCCAGCGCATCAGCGCAGATTTTTTTCTGGAAGGCAATGCCCGCCGTGCCAGCCTGACGCTCAATTCGCCCTTGGGAACCCGTATGGCGCGTATGCAGTGGGACGATACCTCGGCCACGCTTGAAGTGGGCGATCAAAAGCGCAACTTTGAATCGGTGGATGCCATGACTAAAAGTAGCCTGGGCAGTGCCTTACCAATGCAGGCATTTTTTGCCTGGTTAAGCGGGCGACCCGAGGCTGCGCCCGGTTGGGAGATTCAAACGCTGGACATGGTTCAAGGCCGCATCCGGGCGCGTAGTGTGGATCGCACACCTGCGGTGCAAATTGACCTGCTGCTCGAGGGCAGGTAATCCGGCCATGCAGGCGCTTTACGACATCCCCGCTCCGGCGAAGCTCAACCTTTTCCTACACATCACCGGTCTTCGCGCCGACGGTTACCACTTGCTGCAATCGGCATTCATGCTGATTGACTGGTGCGACCAGCTGCACTTTGAAGTGCGCCAGGACGGTCGGATCAGCCGCGAAGACTTGACCTGGGCCCTGCCCGAGGATGATTTGTGCCTGCGCGCGGCCAAAGCGCTGCAAACTGCCAGCGCTTGCAGTTTGGGCGTGCACATTGGCATTGCCAAATCCGTGCCCGCCCAGGCCGGTATGGGAGGCGGCTCCTCCGACGCCGCCTCCACCCTGCTGGCGCTCAACCGGCTTTGGAAGCTGGGTTGGACGCATAAGCAATTGGCGGAGATCGGCCTGCAATTGGGCGCCGATGTACCGTTTTTCCTGCTCGGGCAGCACGCCTGGGTGGAGGGCGTGGGCGAACGGCTGACGCCCATTAGCCTGCCTGCGGCGCGCTTTGCGGTGCTCAAGCCCGATGCAGGTCTGGACACCCGCAGCGTCTTTGCCCACCCCATGCTGGAGCGCAATACCGGGCTTGCTATAATTTCAGGCTTCGCTGCGAACCCCTACGGCTTTGGCCGGAACGACTTGCAGCCTGTCGCCGAACTGCTCTGCCCTGCTGTAGGTCAATCGATTGCCTGGCTAACCAGTAAGGGTTTGCAGGCCAGGATGACGGGTTCAGGCAGTGCGGTGTTTGCGCAACTGCCCCCGGATTTCAACGTGGATGATGCCCCTGGCAACATGACACTGCGGGTCTGCAACAGTTTGGAGGCGCACCCCCTGCAAGGGTGGTGTTGAAAGCGTTGGTTTTCGGTTGACGGCCTGGTGCCGGCAACCCGTGTAGGGGAATCGCCAAGTTGGTTAAGGCACTGGATTTTGATTCCAGCATGCGAAGGTTCGAATCCTTCTTCCCCTGCCAAATTTTTTTAACGGTACAGCCAGACGGCATGAAGAAGTCCTGAAACCGCCCACCAGCGCACAGCCTAGCCAACCCACGCCACAGCCCTATGCAAGCCGTTACCACCCCCGACTTCATGGTTTTCACCGGAAATGCCAATCCTGGTTTGGCAGCGGAAGTGGCGCGCGACCTAGGCATCAATTTGGGTGCGGCCAGCGTAGGACGGTTCTCCGATGGTGAGGTCACCGTCGAAATTAATCAAAACGTGCGAGCCCGAGACGTATTTGTCTTGCAAAGTACTTGCGCTCCGACCGCTGAAAACCTGATGGAGCTACTGATCATGGTCGATGCGCTCAAGCGCGCCTCGGCCGAACGCATTAGCGCCGTCATTCCGTATTTCGGTTACGCCCGCCAGGACCGCCGCCCGCGCTCTACCCGTGTGCCTATCACGGCCAAAGTGGTGGCCAATATGTTGCAGGCAGCCGGCGTTTCCAGCGTGCTGACCATGGACTTGCATGCCGACCAGATTCAGGGCTTTTTTGACATCCCGGTAGACAATATTTATGCCTCCCCGGTGCTGCTGGGTGATTTGCGCCAGAAAAATTATGAAGACCTGATCGTGGTTTCGCCCGATGTGGGTGGCGTGGTGCGCGCCCGTGCGCTCGCCAAGCAACTCAACTGCGACTTGGCCATCATCGACAAACGCCGTCCGCGCGCGAATGTGAGCGAGGTGATGCACGTCATCGGTGAAATCGAAGGCCGCAACTGTGTCGTCATGGACGACATGATCGACACCGCAGGCACGCTGGTCAAGGCCGCCGAAGTACTGAAAATGCGCGGCGCGAAAAAAGTTTATGCCTATTGCACGCACCCGATATTTTCTGGGCCAGCAATTGAACGTATTACCAACGGCGATGCCCTGGATGAGGTGGTAGTGACCAACACCATCCCCTTGAGCGCGGCAGCTGCCCAATGCAAGAAAATCCGCCAACTCACTGTGGCACCGCTGATCGCAGAAACCATTTTGCGCATCGCCAAGGGTGAGTCGGTAATGAGTTTGTTTTCGGATCAGGAAAATCTTTTCTGAACGGAGCAAAAAGTGGGCGCGCGGCGGCCTTGTGCCTTGCGCGCTTTTGTTAAACCGGAGTCACACTGGTCGCGGTGGACTCTTACAGGAGTAAGTTATGAAATTTGTCGCCTTTGAGCGCGCTAAGCAGGGCACGGGTGCGAGCCGCCGTCTCCGCATCACCGGACGCACGCCCGGTATTGTGTATGGCGGAACCGCACCGGCCACGCCGATCGAACTGGACCACAACGCACTGTGGCACGCCATCAAAAAAGAAGCTTTCCATGCCTCGATTCTGGACATGGAACTTAATGGAACCGAAAGCAAAGTGCTCTTGCGCAATGTGCAAATGCACCCTTTCAAGCAACTGATTTTGCACATCGATTTCCAGCGCGTGGAAGCCACCACCAAGCTGCAAATGAAAGTGCCCTTGCACTTCAGCGGTGAAGAAAATTCGCCTGCCGTCAAGCTCGACGCCTGTTTGATCAACCACATCGTCAACGAACTGGAAATCACCTGCCTGCCTGCAGACCTGCCCGAGTTCATCGCCGTGGATCTGAGCAACCTGAAGAAAGGTACCTCGTTGCACGTCAATGATATGAGCCTGCCCCAAGGCGTGACGGCAGTCACCCGTGGCAAAGAAAATCCGGTCATCGTCTCGGTGGTAACCCCGGTGGCTGAAGTCATTGAAGCGCCCGCCGCTGCAGCACCTGCCAAAGGCAAGGCCGCCGCCAAGCCGAAAAAATAAGAGCCTCCTGGCGCTTTAGCAAAACGGGCCCGCGCAAGCGGGCCTTTTTGCTGGGGCAGAGGCTTTGCTCTACCATGGCGCACCGCCGCAAAGCGTGCGGTGCCAAAGCGCATACCGTGAGCCACCGCATGATCAAACTCTGGGTCGGTCTGGGAAATCCGGGCCCGCAATATGAAGATACCCGCCACAACGCGGGCTTTTGGTTTATCGACGGCCTGGCTAGGCTGTGGAAAACCACGTTGCAGTTCGACCGCAATTACTACGGACTGGTGGCGCGCGTCAGCATCGAGGGCGAAAACGTCTGGCTCTTGCAACCGCATACTTTCATGAATTTGTCTGGCAAATCGGTGGGCGCCTTGGCGCGCTTTTTCAAAATCAACCCCGACCAGATATTGATCGTCCACGACGAGCTGGACTTACCGCCGGGCCAGGCCAAACTGAAATTCGGTGGCAGCCACGCGGGTCACAACGGTTTGCGTGACATCCACGCGCAGCTGGGCACCGGCGACTACTTGCGTTTGCGTCTGGGCATAGGCCATCCGGGCGACAAGGCCGAAGTAGTGCACTGGGTGCTGAAAAAACCGCTCCTCGATCAGCGCATCGCCATCGACCAGTGCATAGACCGCGCGCTCACGGCAGTACCGGCTTTACTGGCGGGTGATTTGAACAAAGCCATGCTGCAAATTCACACAAGTGTGCCGCCACGCCCTAAACTTGCAAAACCTGTGGAGAACGCTGCGCCTAGCGCGCCGCCCGAATCCGCAGCCTAAGCCCAGGTGCCGCAGAGCACCGGCCTGTTTTGTTAAGAATGCATCAGGGAGGACGCATGCGTCATTTTTCTATTTCCGGGATTGCGCTCGCTATGGCCTGCGCGCAGTTACCGGCCCAAACTTTGTACCGCTGTGGTACTGAATACCGCGACACACCTTGCCCGAGTGGTTTGGCTGTGGACTTCCGCGATCCACGCACAGCGGCGCAAAAATCCGAGGCACAAAGCCTGACGGCCAAAGAGGGTGCCTTAGCCCAGCAGATGGAGAAGGCGCGTCTGCATTCCGAGGCGGTGACGGCCAAGCACTTGCAGGCCCAGGCGCAAAGAGAGGCCGCACAAGAGAAAAAGCGGGCTACCGATGGCAAAGCCGCAGATCGCGCGAGGCATACCGAGGAACCTGTGGTGCTGAAGGCCCACAAAACGCAGCGCCCGGATGTGTTTACCGTGCGCAGCGCCAAGCCGCATAAAGATACCTCGCCTGCGGCGACGACGCCCAAGAGCCCTTAGGCCCGTTTATTGGCCTGGTTGTACCGCGCCATCAGGCGCTGGCAGCCTGTAAGCGACGGTATTTTTCCCACAGACTTTCGCGACTTTCGGTGTGCGCTGGGTCTACGGGGATACAGGCCACCGGGCAGACTTGTACGCATTGGGGCTCGTCAAAATGGCCCACGCATTCGGTGCATTTGTGCGGGTGAATCTGGTAAATCTCCGGCCCCATGAAGATCGCATCGTTGGGGCATTCGGGTTCACAGACGTCGCAGTTAATGCACTCGTCAGTAATGATCAGAGCCATGTGCGCCGCTTTACTTGCTAATTTGCAGTTTGGCCTGCAAACGCGCCAGTACCGTGGGTGCAACAAACTGCGCCACATCGCCTTGGAGGCTGGCAATCTCGCGCACCAGCGTGCTGCTGATGAACTGGTAGCGACTGTCGGGCGTCAGAAACACGGTTTCTATGTCCGGCGCCAGGGCGCGGTTCATGCCTGCCAACTGGGCTTCAAAATCAAAATCGCTGACCGAGCGGACGCCACGCAGCATGGCTTTGGCGTTTTGGGCCACCGCGAAATCGCGCACCAGGCCGGTAAAAGGCAACACGCTAACGTTTCCTAGGGGAGCCACCACCTCGCGCACCATGTCCAGGCGCTCTTCCAGGCTGAACATGGTTTTCTTGTGGTGTGCGGCGGCCACTGCCACGATGACGCCGCCAAACAGGGCGGCGCCACGGCGGATCAGGTCTTGATGGCCCAGAGTCATGGGGTCAAAGGTTCCGGGATAGACGGCAATCGTGCTCATGGCTGCGCTCCTGCGGGGTTGGCTAAAGTCGGGCTCGTGGGCGGGTGGCCTGCAATCGCCATCGCGGCGGTAGTTTGCGATATGGCGGCTAGTGGGCGCAGCACATGGGCGTGTACCGCGCCGGCTTTAAGGTGCCGATGCAGCGTCCAACCCAGCGCGCCGAGCGCCTCGGCGCCCCAGGCTGTGGGCGCTTCCAAATAAACTTGGCCGTTGGGCGCAATCGCTTTGCGCGCAGCGGTAAGCGCGCTTTCCCACAGATTAGAGGCAAAGGGTGGATCGAGAAAAATCAGATGCAAACTGCCCGCTACAGCGTGCCGTAAGGCGGCCAGCCCATCGCCGCGGTGAATCGCGACGGCTTGCGCGTCT
>CAMDHL010000043.1 GCA_945898105.1 Comamonas sp. lk
TGCGTAGGCCCATCGACAGTTTTGGAATACCAGCCCACGCGGGTGTTGATGTCGGTGTTGTTTACCGAACTGGCCGCGACGCGGATCAACACTTCGCCTGCGCGTGGCACTGGCACCGGCAGATCTTCGCGGTACTGCAATTGTTCAGGGCCACCAAACCCGGTTAGCAGTACGCCGTGCATGCGTTCAGGGAGCGCGGCGGCGTTCGCCATGGCCTAGGGAGTTTTGGCCGCAGGCAGGCTGATCACGCGCCCCACATAGGGCGGGCGTGGCAGGCTGCGGTGCGCTGTTGCCAGCATCTGTACCCGCGCTGCTACGTTGAGTGCAAAGGGGCTGGCACGCGGCCCGTCCATCACCACATTGAGCAGCATTTGCTCGCTGTACGCCATGACGGTGTCATTGCCTTTAATGTGCAAGGCAAGCCCCACATGCAGGCGCTTGGCGTCATGCCCCAGCACATGGCAATAGACCTGCACTTGAGCGCCGAGTTTGACCTCGTGCAAAAAATTGATGTGCGCTTCTAGCGTGAAGATGGAGTGCCCAGTGGCTTTGCGCCCGTCAGCATCCAGCCCGATTTGATCCATCAGCCCATCGACGCCGTAGCTGAATAAGACCATGTAAAAGCCATCACGCAAATGGCCGTTGTAGTCCACCCAGTCGGCAATGACTGGGGCTTCGTAGGTCAGCAAGGTCTCAGGCATCAGGCGCGATACCGTGCTTGAGCTTGGTGGCTTTGATCGCCGCTTGCACCGCCATCAGGCAATCGTCACGGTAGCGTTCCCAGTCGGCAATGCTGCGCCCGTCTAACTGCACTTCGCTGCCGTCTGCCACGGCGTCCAGCAGGCTGTCGGTTAACTCAGGCGCTTCCAGTTTGGTCCAAGGCAGCTTGAGCGCCGGGCCGAACTGGGCCATAAAGTGGCGCATGCCTGCATCGCCGCCGGCCAGCGTGTAAATCAAAAAACTGCCCATGAAGGACCAGCGCATACCGGCACCAAAGCGGATGGCGTCATCAATCTCGCCGGTGGTGGCCACGCCATCGTTGACCAGATGCAGCGACTCGCGCCACATCGCTTCCAGCAGTCGGTCTGCAATAAAGCCGGGCACCTCTTTGCGCACATGCAAAGGGCGCATGCTCAAAGACCGGTATACCTGCATCGCGGCTTGTATGGCGTCGGGCGAAGTGTTGACGCCGCCCACCACTTCCACCAATGGCAGCAAATACACCGGGTTGAATGGATGACCCACCACGCAGCGCTCGGGGTGCTTGGCGTTGGCATAAAAATCAGTAGGCAACAGGCCCGAGGTGCTCGAACCAATCAGCACGTTGGGGCGTGCGGCGGCGGTGATTTGCGCATGCAGCGCAAGCTTTAAGTCCTGGCGCTCGGGGGCGCTTTCCTGGATGAAATCAGCTTGGGCCACGCATTCTTCTACCGTGGCCACAAACTTCAGGCGCGACTGCGAAGCGCCGGGCGCCAGGCCTTGCGCCGTCAGCGCGCCCCAGGCTTTGGCGGTGCGCTCGCGCAGCGCGGCTTCGGCGCCGGGTGCTGGGTCCCATGCGATGACATCCAGCCCGTGCGCCAGCGCACGCGCCACCCAACCGCTGCCAATCACGCCAGTGCCTAAAGCAGCAAAAGTTTTGATCTCAGTAACAAACGACATGGCAATCCTTAACTCAAAAATATGTTGGTTTTACAAGTGGCTTGCGGACCGGTGGTGCTGCTTGCTCAC
Source organism: Comamonas sp. lk (assembly GCA_945898105.1). Taxonomy (GTDB): domain Bacteria; phylum Pseudomonadota; class Gammaproteobacteria; order Burkholderiales; family Burkholderiaceae_C; genus Allorhodoferax. The sequence continues at coordinate 1,729 of CAMDHL010000043.1, forward strand.
ATAGCGCGGCACCAAGATCCGCATGGGTTTAGCCGCGCTTTTTTAGGCCCATGGCCACGCGGCCTTCGGCGGGCGTCATGGGCTTACCGCCCAGGCGGGTAATGATTTCCACCGCGCGTTCGGTAAGCGATCCATTGCTGGCGGGCACGCCTTTGTCTAGCCACAAGTTGTCTTCCAATCCCACGCGCACATTGCCACCCAAAATTACCGACTGCGCCAGCATGGGCATTTGCGAGCGGCCAATACCAAAAGCCGACCACACCGCGCCCGGCGGCAGGTTGTCCACCATGGCTTTCATGGTGGTGGTGTCCGCCGGAGCGCCCCAGGGAATGCCCAGGCACAGTTGGAAAAGCGGGTTATCCAGCAGGCCTTCTTTCATCATTTGCTTGGCAAACCAAAGGTGACCGGTGTCAAAGATTTCGAGTTCGGCTTTCACGCCCAGTTCGGTAATGCGCTTGGCACCCGCGCGCAGGGCCATGGGGGTGGACACATAAATCGTGTCGCCGTCGCCGAAGTTGAGCGTGCCGCAGTCCAGGGTGCAAATTTCGGGCAGCAGTTGCTCCACATGGATAAGGCGCGCCATCGGGCCAATCAGGTCAGTATTGGGGCCGAAGTGGGTGGGGTTCTCGCCAGCGCCGATTTCCAGGTCTCCGCCCATGCCGGCAGTCAGGTTGACGATCACATCGACGCCCGAATCACGGATGCGGTCCATTACCTCGGCGTAGAGCGCCGGGTCGCGGCTGAATTGTCCGTTGGCGGGATTGCGCACATGGCAGTGCACCACGGTGGCGCCGGCCTTGGCCGCTTCCACTGCTGCCGCCGCGATTTGCGTGGGCGTGACGGGAATAGCTGGGTGCTTGCCGACGGTGTCGCCCGCTCCGGTCAGTGCGCAGGTAATGATGACATTGGGATTCATAGTGCGTAGTCCGTTTCTTCGAGGTCAAGGATGGCTTTAAGCGCTTTCAAATGCAAAGCGCAAGAGTCGGTAGGGTAATCGTTCCACTGGGCAGAGGCCAGGCGCGCCACCGCGTCTGGTATCAAGGCCAGTGGGCGGCCGGTGGACAGGGCTAGCACCTGCACTTTGGCGGCTTTTTCTAGGTAATAAAGTTCGTCCAGGGCTTGGGCGACGCTGGGGCCTATCACCATCACGCCGTGGTTGCCCATAAAGAGCACGCTTTTGCCGTTCTGCATCAGTGCGGCCACGCGCTCGCCTTCGGAGGTGTCTAAAGCCATGCCCGCGTAATGCCGGTCGTAGGCAATACGGCCGTAAAACCGGCAGGCGTTTTGGTCTAGCGCCAGCCATTCGAAGTCTTGCAGGCAGCACAGCGCGGTGGTGTAGGGCATGTGCGTATGCAAAATGCAGCGCGCTTGCGGCAGCTCTTGGTGCAGCGTGGCATGCAGGTTCCAGGCAGTGGGGTCGGCGCCCAGGTTGGCGATGTCTTGGTCGCCGTGGTCTGCATCGAGTAGCAGCAAGTCGCTGGCGCGGATACGCGAAAAATGGCTGCCCACCGGATTGAGTAAAAACTGCTTACCCCCCTCAGACACCGCTAGGCTGAAGTGGTTGGCGATGGACTCATGCATGTCCCAGCGCGCGGCCCAGCGAAAGGCGGCGGCCAGATCGATCCGATCTTGCTTCAGCAGGGTTTCAGAGTGCATGCAGGGTTTCCATCCAAATGCCACTGTAGGGCGACAGTTTGCACCGGGGTGCTAAGGGTGCGACGCATTTTCCGCCAAAAGCGACGCGCGCCCGCGTGCCCTTTTCTCTGATGCGCCAATCGAAAGAATTGTCTCGCTTGCCCTGCAATACGTCGCCTTTTGGGGGGTGTATGCGTGCGCGCTGTGTCACCATCGACGCTTCGCCATTTCGCGATGGTCTGTTCCCGTGTCTTTCTATGCGACTTCCCCGTTTTTCTCCGCTCACCTTGCCTTTGGCCTCGCTGCTGTCAGGCGTCAGTATGTTGGTCGTGGGCATTGCCCTTTTAACTGTGGCCATCGGCGCGCAGGCGGGTCTGGCCAAGTATTCGGGCCTGGTCACCGGCATGATCATGTCGGCCTATTTCGCCGGTTTTGTGTATGGCACCTATGCCTGCCCGGCGCTGATCCGGCGCGTGGGCTATATACGTGCTTTTGCCGTCATGGCCTCGGTCGCCTCGGCGCTGCCGGTGTTGCACGCCCTTTGGACTAACCCCTGGTTCTGGGGCTTGCTGCGCTTTATCACTGGCCTGTGTATTGTGGGCTTGTACATGGTGATAGAGAGTTGGCTCAATGTCGTGGCCGGGCGCGAAAGTCGGGGCAAGGTGTTTGCAGCCTATATGGCGGTCAGTGGCGTGTCCACCGCGCTGGGGCAGTGGCTGATTTTGGCGGGCGATCGCTTTGGCTTCGTGCCGTTTGCGTTTGCGTCCATCCTGTTTTCTTTCGCGCTGGTACCCACCACCATGACCACCATCCGTGAGCCCAAGCAAACCAACGCGCCGTCGATGAGTCTGGTGCACCTTTTTGCGATTTCGCCGATTGGTGCCATCGCCGCTATCGGCTCGGGCCTGATCAGCGGTACGTTTTACAGCCTGGGCAACGTGTTTGGCAAAGGCGTGGGCTTTAGCGACAGCCACACTGCCACCTTTATGGCGGTGACGATTTTGAGCGGCGCTGCATTTCAGTACCCGGTGGGCCATTTGTCCGACCGTTATGACCGGCGCTTGATGCTGATCTGGGTTTGCCTGATTTCTTCTTTGCTCGCCGCCGTGGGTTTTTACCTGGCCCGCGAATATGAAAACCTACTGGTGATACTGGGCATTTTGTACGGCGCGCTCTCGTTTTCGATTTACGGCCTGAGCGTGGCGCATACCAATGACTTGATCGAGCCCTCTAAAGTGCTGGAAACCACCGGCGGCCTGCTGCTGCTTTACGGCATAGGTGCCACGTTGGGCCCGACCATGGCTGGCGGCATGATGGACTATTTAGGACCCGAGAGCCTGATGCTGTACTTCGCACTGGTGCTGCTGGCGCTGGCGGGGACGGTGTGGTACTTCATGCTGGGTCAGACGGAGCGCGTGGAAATGCCCGCGCCGCGCTCGGACTACGTGATGATGGACGCCAGCTCCCAAGCAGCCTTGCAAATGGACCCCCGCGCCTTGCCGCAAGATACCGAATAAGGGTATCGCCAGCGCCAGTGTGGGTGCACAATCCCGACAGATCTACAAGTACCCACCTGAAAGACGCGTATGCAACACGTGACATTCACCCAAATGAAAGACGGCACGGCACAGGACTACCAACTGCTGCACCGCTTAGAGCAGGCCTACATCCAGACGCTGCCTGATCGCTTGCTGGCGGCATTGCAAGATTTAAGTGAATCCTTGCCGGGCTACCAGGTCAGCCGCCTGGAGCATTCGCTCCAAAGCGCAAGCCGCGCCGAGGACGATGGCGCTGACATCGACATGGTGGTGGCCGCGCTATTGCACGATATCGGCGACGTGCTGGCGCCAGACAACCATTCACAAATGGCGGCTGCCATTATTCGGCCCTATGTGCGCGCCGAAGTGACCTGGGTGGTGGAAATGCACGGCCTGTTTCAAATGCAGTTTTATGCGCACCATCTGGGTAAACCCAATGACGGCCACCTGGCCTACGCGCAGCACCCATGGTTTGCCAGCTGCCAGCGCTTTTGCGCGGTCTATGACCAGACCGCATTCGACCCCGCCTACCCCAGCCGCCCGCTGGCGCACTTCGCGCCTATGGTGCGCACTGTGTTCGCGCGCGCACCTTTCGACCCGTTGGTATTGCAGGAGCCGGTCAAGGCTTGAGTGCCGGCCGAAAATTGCCTGAGGAGAAACGCTGCAAAAGTAGGTCATCGCGAGGCGCGCAGCGACCTATTTTTAAGCCACGCAAGCGCTTTTTGCGAACGCAAAGTTTGCTGCGTTTACACCACCAAAGGCGCTTCCTGCATAGCTTCGCATTGTTCCTGCAGCATCAGCACCTGGCCATGCCAGTAGTCGCTGGAGCCGAACCAGGGAAAGTTCTGAGGGAAGGTTGGGTCGCTCCAGCGGCGGGCCAGCCAGGCGCTGTAGTGGATCAGGCGCAGCGTGCGTAGCGGCTCGATCAAGGCTAATTCCTCGCGGTCAAATTCACGGAACTGCTCGTAGCCGTCCACCAAAAACCCCAGCTGGCGGCTGCGCTGGCGCCGGTCGCCGCTGCTTAGCATCCACAAGTCCTGGACCGCGGGGCCGGTGCGCGCATCGTCCAGGTCCACAAAATGCGGCCCTGGCCCAGCGCTGGCGGCGGCATCGGTTGGCGTCCACAAGATATTGCCCGGGTGGCAATCCCCGTGCAGGCGCAGCAGGCGTATCTGTGCCTCGCCGCTGGCGGCTTTTTTGCCGCAGAGCGCCGGATATGCCGCCACCATGGCCAGCGCCTCGTCGCAGTGGCGTGCCCAGGCGCTTTGCACATCTAGTGGAATCATGTCCTGGCCCAACAGCCAGTCGCGTGATTCCCGTCCGAAGCTTTGCAAGTCCAGCGCCGGGCGACTGGCAAAGGGTTTGCTTGCGCCCACGGTGTGGATGCGCGCCAGAAATCGGCCGATCCACTCGAGCACTTCCTCGTCGTCCAGCTCGGGCGGGCGTCCGCCCCGTCGGGGGCTGACGCTGAACAAAAAGCCGCCAAAGTCATGCAGCGTAGCCCCGGCCAGACGTAGCGGCCCGATGGCCGGGATTTCAGCGTCCATCAGTTCCTCGGCAAAACTGTGTTCCTCCAGAATCTGGGCCTCGCTCCAGCGCCCTGGCCGGTAAAACTTGGCCACTACCGCGCTGCCGTCCTCCAGTTGCACCTGATAGACCCGGTTTTCGTAGGAGGACAAGGCGGTCAGCCGCCCGTCGCCGCGCAGACCGACCGATTCGAGCGCGTCCAGGACCAAATCGGGCGTCAGTATTTCAAAAACATGGTGCATACCCCGATTGTCAGCCCTTGACGCTTGCCCTAGGCTCACTTGCAAAATTGTGAAACCGTCCCACAGAAATTGGAGTTTGGTATGGGATACAACGACGTCGTTACCCTGCAAGGGGGCTTTGCCCCGGTAGAAGAAGAGATCACGGTCGAACTGACGCAAGTGCAGGGCGCGATTCCGCGCGACCTGCACGGCATGCATGTGCGTAATGGGCCCAACCGCCGCTTCGAGGCGCCGGGCCGCTACCACTGGTTTGACGGCGACGGCATGCTGCATGCGGTGCGCTTTGAGGGCGGCCGCGCTTACTACCAAAACCGTTGGATCCACACCCAAGGCCTGCAAGAGGAAACCGAGGCAGGGCAGGCCCTTTGGCAGGGCATCAAAGACCCGCCGCGTAAAGACCGGCCCGACATGCCGCTCAAAAACACGGCCAACACCGACGTCAAATACTTTGCCGGCCATTTGCTGGCCATGTGGTACCTGGGCGGCGAGGTCTATCGTGTGCGGCCCGGCGACCTGGCCACAGTGGACACCTTAGCGCTGGACCCGCGTCTGGCTGGGTTGCATATCTCGGCCCATTCCAAGGTCGATGAGCGCACTGGCGAATTCATCTTTTTTTGCTATGGCAAAGAGCCGCCCTACATGCACTATGGCGTCTTGGATAAAAGCGGCGTCCTCAAAACGCTCATTCCCGTGCCACTGCCAGGCCCGCGTCTCCCGCACGATATGGCCATCACGCGCAACTACACCGTGTTGCACGATTTGCCCTTGTTCCAAGACCCGGTAGCCGCGGCTGCAGGGCGGCACAAGATCGCGTTTTTCCCCGAACTGCCATCGCGTTTTGGCGTGGTGCCGCGCCATGGCAGCACGCAAGACATCCGCTGGTTTGAAGCGAGTCCGACCTACATGTACCACGTTGCCAATGCATGGGAAGAGCACGACGGCCAGGGCGGCGTCGAAATCGTCATGACCGGTACGCCTTTCAAACCGCAGCGCGATAGCCGTGGCGCCCCCGATGCCACCGGGCTGCCGCGTCTGATAGCGCAACTGGGCATCGACTGCATGTTCTACGAATGGCGCTTTAATTTGCGTACCGGCCAAACGCGCGAACGTGTGCTCGACGATGTGCTGAACCAGGAATTTCCCATCATCAACAGCGCGCGCATGGGCGAACCCACGCGCTACACCTGGAACATCTTGATGGGCACCAGCGACCAGCCCGAGGACCCGCGCTTTTGCGGCATCGCCCGACACGATCTGCATACCGGTAGCTGCACGGCCTACCACGGCGGGATGCACCAGTGGCTGAGCGAACACAGCTTCGCGCCCAAAGACCAGCATGTCAACGAGGACGACGGTTACCTAGTCGGCTTTGTGTGGGACGCCCAAGAAGCGCGCTCCTATGTGAGTATTTTTGATGCGGCCAACGTAGCCCAAGGCCCGGTCGCCCGCATTGCGCTACCCCAGCGCGTGCCCAATGGTTTTCATGCCACCTGGGTCAGTAGTGCACGGCTGGCGCGGGGCTGGTAAACAGCCTTTTTGCACGCAATTTTCAGCTGTCCCTGGAGTCAAGTTCCGGGGCAGGCATCGCGCCCTCGGCAGAGGCTAGATCCACCTCGCCCAAGTGCTCAAACGGCAAACCCTGTTTCACCAAAATCACCGTGCAAGGCGCGCCCATGGCTACTTTGAGGGGGACGGTGGCGATCAGGCGCTGTGCTTTTAGGCCGTGGGTGGCAGCGCCCATTACGATCATGTGGACCTGGTTGCCCACGGCATAGTCGATCAGGGCTTGCGCTACGTTTCCCGACTCCAACACATGGCAGCTGGTCTGGTGACCCGGGTGGTTTAAGGCGCGCGCCCATTCGTGCAGCCATGCCAGGTAGCGCCGCTGCACGCTGGTCTCGCTCTGCGCATCGATGCTGCTATTGCTCAGGCTGTCTGGGATGACGGTGACGCAGGCCAGGCGTGCGCCCGGGCGTAGGCCTAAGGAGCGCGCAGCCGCTTCGCGCAGCGAATACAAGGTCGCGTCGGATGCGTTTTCGTAGGGCAGGGCCACCATCACGATAGGCACTTGGCTGATTTGCTCTGATACCAGCGGGCTGGGCTGGTAGTGCATGCCGGCGGCCTTGAGCCAGCGCTTAGTGTGCGTCCACAAACTGGTGGGTTCAGTGTTGCGCCCGCGTGTGCTCACCACAATCTGCGCTGGGTGTGCCAGGTCAAACGCCAGATGCGCTGCTGATGGGTAGCGATTGACCGCTTCGGGCTCCAGGCAACGCATCACCACTTCTTGCAGCCAAGGCGTAAGGTCGGGTCGGTATTTGCGCGGGGGCACCGGGTCTACCCACAGGCGCTGGCGCACACCTGCCGGAGTACGTGGCGTGCCAAAGGGCAGGTGGCCGGTACACAGTTGGTAGAGCATCACGCCGATGGCAAAAATATCGCTGCGCAAATCGCCGCGCACACCCACCACTTGCTCGGGCGCAATCCAGGCCGGCGAGCCTACGGCTTTGCGCAATTGTTCGGCCAGCAGATCCGGGAAATGCGCGTGAAAGGACAGACCAAAGTCCAGCAAGACCATGGGGCTGGCGGGTACGGCCAAATCCGAAGCATCCGCATCTGCATCGGCGCCTACAGGCACTGGCACTGGCGCGGTGCCGCGCAAGAGCAGGTTGTCGGGTTTGAGGTCCAGATGCACAGCATCCTGCCGGTGCAAAGCGTGTGCGGCTTGCGCCATGCCCAAGCCCAGGTTGGCAATCGTCACGGCGTCCAGCGTGGCGTGCTGTTCCACCCAATGTTGCAAAGTGCGGCCCTGCACATATTCCATCACCAAATACGGCACGCGTTGCAAATCGCCCGCCGCTACAAAGCGAGGTACATGCGGCCCGCTTAGGGCCTGCAAGATGTTGCACTCCACTTCAAAACTAACGATGTTTTCTGCACCATCGCCGCTGGCCATACGCGGCACTTTCATGGCCATCGGAAATCCCGGGTCGGCCCGGCCATCGGCATAGATGACACGGTAAATATGCGCCATGCCGCCGCTGTGCAAGCAGCTGTCGATACGAAAGCCGTCTAGGGTGCTGCCGTCTTCGAGGAGTTTCACGCCATACCTTCTAAACGTGCTGCGAATTGCTCTGGCAGGCCCGCGGCGCGAATGGCCGCTGCCGCTGCCGCGTTGTCATAGGGCACCCGTTGAAAGCGCAGCTGCGCTTTGCCGGTGTCTAGCAGCGCGTACATAGCACCGGTTTTACCGTCACGCGGCTGGCCTGCAGAGCCTGCAGTAAATAACCATTGCCGGTGCGCAGGCACCGGAATCGCCGCGCCCGACCTGGGCGCAAAAGCCATTAGCGCATTTCCTACGCCACGGTAAAAAAGGTGTTGCTCATGCACATGGCCACCGGCCACATAGCGCACCTCGGGCCAAGCTGCGATGGCCGCGTCCAGACTGCGCTGCGCAGCCAGCACATCACGCACATAGTGCCAACGCTTCGGCTGGTCCGCGCTAGCGTGGACCAGTAATAGGTTTTCTGTTCGCAGCGTCATGGGTAGGTGCGAGAGCCAATCGCGCTGCGCATCATTTAGCTGCGCATGCGTCCAGGCGGCGCCTTGATCACCCACTTGTTTTATCAGAGTCGGTGGATGCACGGCCAGCGCATCGTGGTTGCCTTTGACCACCAGCGCGCCATCTTCAGCTAGCGCCATGATGCGCTTTACCACCTGCGCCGGATAGGCGCCATAGCCCACCAGGTCGCCCAAAAAGGCGAAGCGCTCGGCGCCTTGCTCCGTGGCGTGTGCGAGGCAGGCCTCTAGTGCATGTAGATTGCTATGCACATCAGCGATCAGAGCGATGTGCATAGGGGCTAGGGCTTACTGCCCGAAACGTTTGCGCGTGAGCGCCAGCGCCAACCAGAAAGAAACCACTGCATATGCCACCAACACGCCGCCGTGGTGCAGCACATTGCTGGGCCACTGGTCCATAAACAAAGGCCGCACCAGCGCCACCGCATTGGCCAGCGGCAGCCAATCCGCCACTGCGCGCACAAAAGGCGGCAATTGCTCTAGTGGGAAAAACACCCCGCCTAAAAACATGGTGGGCGTGAGAAAGAGCGTGAAGTAATAGGTAAAAAAGTCATAACCCTTCGCCAGCGCGTTAAACACCAGCGCCATCGAGCTAAAGGTAATGCCCACACCCAGCAGCACCGGCCAAGCCACCAGCAGCTTGGGGCTATGGCTAATTTGCAGTGCCAGCATCACACCCAAAATCGCCGTCACGGTGAATAGCGCTTTGAACGCGGCCCACAGCATTTCGGCCAGCACAATATCGTCCAGGCCCACCGGCGCGTTCATGATGCCATCCCAGGTCTTTTGCACATGCATGCGCGAGAAGGCCGAATACAAGGCCTCAAACGAAGCGGCGTTCATCGCGCTCATGCAGATGCTCCCGCTGGCCAGGAACAAGATGTAGGGCACAGGCTGCCCGTCGATGGTGAGCTGCCCCACCAGCGCGCCCATGCCATAGCCAAAGGCCACCAGCCACATCAGCGGCTCGGCGATATTGCCTAGCAAGCTGGGAATCGCCAGCTTGCGCCAAACCAGCAAATTGCGTTGAAACACAGGCCAAAAACGCAGGCTCAGACGCGGTGCGCGCCAGGGGCTTTGGAGTTGCGGGTTGTAAGCGGGGGAGTCGGGCATATCAAGCTTCCTCGCGGATCTGGCGTCCGGTCAGTTTCAGGAACAAATCTTCCAGGTTGGCGGGGCGGTGCAGGGTGCGCAACTGCGGGTAGGTTGCCAGGGCTTGCAAAAGCGCCCCCGCCTGGTCGGTGTAGAAAAACACCGTCTCGCCGCTCACCTCCACCCGCGCCGCCAGACCGCGCAGCGGGCCGTCGCGCACTTGCAGCGCACCCACGCCAAACACTTCTACCACATCGGGCTCTAGGTGCTGGGCGATCAAATCACGCGGCTTGCCTTCAGCAATCTTTTTGCCATGGTCTAGCACCAAGAGGCGCGAACACAGGCGCTCGGCCTCGTCCATAAAGTGGGTGGTCAGCAAGATAGATTTGCCTTGCTGCAACAGCGCTTGCAGGCGCTCCCACATCAGGTGGCGGGCCTGCGGGTCCAGGCCGGTGGTGGGTTCGTCGAGCAGCAAAAGGCGGGGGTCGTTCACCAGCGCACGTGCCAGGCTGAGGCGCCGCTTCATGCCACCCGACAACTCGCCCGGCTTGGCCTTGGCTTTGCTGGTGAGCGAGGCAAACTCTAGTAGCGCCGGAATGCGCTTCTTTATGTCGCTGTCTTTTAGGCCGAAATAGCGGCCATAGACCAGCAAGTTCTCTTCGCAATTGAAGTC
>CAMDHL010000044.1 GCA_945898105.1 Comamonas sp. lk
GGTTTGCCAAACATCGCGGATGCAAAGAAAATATTCATGCCGGCTGGGGGGCACAGAAAGCCCATTTCCATGGCTGCTAAAAACAGGATGCCAAAGTGCACGGGATCAATGCCATAGCTTTGGGCTACCGGCAATAGCAAGGGGACCAATACGACAATGGCTGCGAAAATTTCCATCAGTGCACCCGCAAATAGCAAAAATACCACCAAGACGACGAGAAAAATCTCTTTACTGGGAATTAGATTTTGGGTCGCAGTAATAGCGGCATCGGGTATGCCCGCATCAATAAGAAAATTGGTCAGTGCCAGTGCCATTCCTAAGATGAGGAGCACACCACCAATGATTTGGGCCGCATCGCTGAGGCAGCTGAACAATGTTTTAAAGGACAACTCTCGGTGAGCGACTGCCTGAGTTATCACTGCGTAAGCTGCGGTGAGTGCTGCGCTTTCCATGGGCGTAGCCAGTCCACTGATCAGCGAACCGATGGCGACTACCGGGGCCAATATTTCCCATTTGGCCCGCCAAATAGTCTTCCACAGGACTGCGTTGGACGCCCTTGTTGCCAAAGAATCGGGGGGTGCGGTCGATTTCAAAAATCCACCAAAAATCAATAAGCTCATCACCATAATCAACGCGGGCAGGGCGCCGGCTAAAAACATGGTGGTAATTGGCACCCGGGCCACAATGGCGTACATGATGAGGGGCACAGACGGCGCTAGTAATACCCCCAATGCGCTGGCACTGGTTACAAGTCCTATGCCTTTTTTTTCCGGGTAACCAGCATTACTGAGCAGAGGGAGCATTAGCCCACCAAGCGCCAAAATGGTGACGCCACTGCCCCCGGTAAAAGCCGTGAAAAATGAGCAAAGCAATGCCACGGCGACCACCGAGCCTTTCACGCCCCCGCCAAACAGAATCACGAATAAGTCTCCCAGTCTTTGGGTGGCTCCGGTACGCGCAAACAGCAGCCCTGCCAGGGTAAATAAGGGCAGCGCAGGCAATGATGGGTTTACGGTTATTTGGTAATGCGACAACGCCACTGATGCCAAAGGCATGCCTTCGCTCCAGAACAGGACAAGCGCGAGCCCTCCCAATACGGCGAATATCGGCGCACCGCTAAGCAAAGCTGCGACGAGCAAGGCCAAAGCAGGCCAAGGGGGAACAGAGGTCCCCTCCAGTTGCGCGGCGATGACGATGCCAAGGCATGGAATCACCACAGACCCAAGTGCTTTTAGACGCACACCGCTTAAGCACCTCGCGCCTAATTTAAAGCCCAGCAACACAAAGCACAAGGGCATACAGGCTTGCAGGGTCCAGACGGGCAAGCCATAGGCTAGGGTATGCGCCGCATGCCGCTCTGTGCTGACGAATTGCCAACTAGCATACGCCAGCATGCCGCACACCAAAGCCGCCAATAGCTGCGCCAGCCGCCACGCAGGCGTCTGGCCCTTGATGCCATCATTGGAGCCAAAGGACGTAAGGTGACCATGCCTTTCTGCGGCCAGCGCGCCGAACATTGCAAGGACCAACCCTAGATGCTGTACCACGACAGGGGCATTGGCAATACCGCTTCCGAGTAAAGGCCGCATGCCGATCTCAATGAGCGGAATGAGCATCATCAAACCCAAAGCCAGGGCTGCAATTTTCTCGTCGATGCTTCCCAGCCAAGTACGAAGCACTGCTAGGCGTGCCATGGTTATTTTGTCTTGCCCGAGCGGAAGTCTTTCAGATGTCCCATTACCTCATCAAAAGTGTCGGCTGGGACCATGGTGCCGCGAATCCGCGGATAGAGCTTTTCAGCGAATTCTGTCCACTCCCGCATTTGATCAGCGTTGGGACGATTGACCGTCAAGCCTCGTTTTTTCATTGCATCTACTGCTTCAATGACTTCCTGCCGGGCCTTGGCGCGAATTTCAACGCCGGCTTTTTCGCTTGCTGCTCGGATGGCCGCCTGCGTGGCAGGGCTCATGTCGTCCCAGGCCTTCCTCGTGAGCACCAACGCGCCCACAATCGGTGCCCAGTTGATCTCCAGCATTTGGGGTGCGGAGTTATAAATTTGCGTAGCTAAGGCGAAGTAGGGCGTTGAGGGCACTACGTTAATCATCCCGGTCTGGATGGCCGGGAGGATGTCCGAAGTCTCCAAAGGAACCGGCGTATAGCCCAGGCTTTTCATGATCGCCTGCTGGTCAGGCTCAGAGCCCCATGCGAAGAATTTCATTCTCTTATAGTCATCGGGCCGAAGCGCCGGATCTTTGGAAAAAAAGCGTACCCAGCCCGCATCGCCCCAAGCCAATACGACAAACCCTTTATCGAAAAACTTCTTCTCCATCGATGGCCGCATTTTTTCCCGAACGTAGTCCACTTCCTCCCAAGACCTAAATAGCATTGGTATCGCTTGCAGCGCGGTAATTGAAGGCTCAATTTCTTGGAGTCCCACGACGGAAAGCAGGGCGCCTTGCAGTTGGCCGATACGCATGCGCCGCGCCATTTCCGCTTCGCCCCCTTGACTTCCGTCTGGATAGACCACGTATTTACTTTTCTCTGTCTGGGTGGCCCGCCAGGCTTCGCCGATGTCCATGAGTTGACGGTGGTATAAAGAATTTTTGGGTACCAGTGACCCAATGCGAAGCTGCTTGTCCGCAGCCATGCAGTTAGGCAGGCACAGCCATACCAGCGTCAAAAATACAAGGGCAGTAAGTCGTCTGGAAGGTTTCGCCAAGGAGTTCATAAGTAAGGCATTTCAAAAAAGGTCTTCAGCGCTACGAAGTAGCCACAGCGCCCGTTCGCGCATCACGTTATTGCTGAGGTCGGGGTACTTGTCGCTTGTCTCTATCGCGCTTTTGAGCAAAATTTCAAAAGCTTCTCGCTGGCTTTGCGGCAATGCAATGCCTTCCGCTTTAGCGATATAAGCACCTGCGTTTTTACCCTGACTAATCGTGATGGCTTCGTCGAAATATTGCGTCGCTTTAGCGAGTGAGCCACCCGGCTGCGCGGACTCAAAGCTTCCCATCAGGCTGGAAAGACCTCCGTTGGCATAGTTCGGATTTGCTTTCCAGGCCAGTGTGGCCAGGCGGTAGGCTAAAGGAAAGTCGGCAACGGCATCGGGCGAGTCTTTGGCCAGTGATATGTAGCCGCCCCACGATGCAGCGGCCCAATACGCTAGGCCGACCTGATGTTGCGAAATAGGCGGCCACTGCTTGGCATCCGGATGCTCAAGTTTTGTCCGAAAGCCGGGCGTTGAAAGCTCCAGGGCGCGCATGGCGTGCCGGTGCGCTCGTAAATAGAGTTGCTTGGCGCGCTCGTTGGTGCGATAGGCGGCCTGGGCATCCGTTGCCGCCAAGCGCTCCGCTTCAAAAGCAACATACGCAAAACTGTACTGGCTCAAACCGGCCCCCACCGCTTCCGCCAGCTTCAGGTTGTCAGGCGTGTCCTTTAGGAGCGATTCCGATAGTTTTAAGTAGAAAGCACTGGCTTCACGGGCCAGGCCCGGATCCTCTTCCTGTGATAGCCCTTGGTTGGCCAATTCGTCGCCAATGCTTTTTTTGATTAGGGCCATCGGAGAGCAGGCACTGAGCCCGATGGCCAAGGCTGCAACGGCGAGGCCCAGACATCGTTTTGAAAGCACATCGCGAAGCATGCTGCTGCGTAGGGCGGCGAAGTAATTCAATGGAGATTTGGAATTATTAAGTTTTCCTCGCTAATCTATGTGTGTTTCATGAATATTGCGTGACAGCTTAAAGCGTGAATTATGTGCTTGTAACGCCATAGTCCGTCATGGCCATGGAAACGGACGCAGACTTGTCGTATTCGACCAAAACTCGAGGGAGCCGCCACGTGGTAGCAAAATGCCCCCCTGAAAGCCGCCCGGCATGCAGAAATCCATAGCCCTTTTCATACACCACCCCACCTGCTCGACCGATTCGGTCAATGGGGTGATCGCGGCCTTGTCGCCTCTGGCCCGTATCAAGTTGTTCACCCGGCATAAGGTGCAGCAGGGGTTCTTTGACGATGTAGACCTGGTGGTGTTCCCCGGTGGCGATGGGGAGGCGACCGTATTTCGCAATCTTCTGAAGCTGAATATTCCTGATCTGCGCGCCTACATGCAGCGCGGTGGGCGGTACCTGGGCATTTGCATGGGTGCGTATTGGGCTGATGCCTATTATTTCAATTTTTTGAAAAACACACGATGCGTGCAGTACATAAAGCGCCCGCGGTCTGACATTCGAAGCTCCTATGGCACGACCGCTCCGGTTCAATGGCGGGGCCAATTGCAGCGAATGTATTTTTACGACGGTCCCACCTTTGTTAATGGCCACTTTGAAACCCTGGCCACTTATGCCAACGGCGACCCTATGGCCATTGTGCAAGGTGCTGTGGGTTTGGTGGGGTGCCATCTGGAGAGCCAGGCGCATTGGTACACCAAAAAATACATGCAGCCCCAATGGCACGCCAACGAGCACCATGTCTTGCTGGCGCAATTTGTAGCGGACTACTTGCTGCAGTCGCGGCAAATACCTTTGTTTTAAAGAGTGTGAACCTTTGGGTCGATTGCCCTAGGGTAAACACTCATTTACCAAAGGGAAATAAAGTTTCATAATAGGCGCGTTAACGGTTCCCTTGATGGGTGATTCTTCTGGATGCAAGAAGCAGGCTTGGTCCAAATCGCTGGTCAACTTTCAGTAAGTCTCAATGCACTTTGTGCTCATTTAGGAGCTTTCATGCAGATATTTCAATTGCGCGTTCTCGTTGGTGCCGTGGCAGCTTGCGCGGCTGTTTCAGGAGTCTATGCACAAGGCGCGGTCAGCTGCCCAAACCCGATTCCGATTGCGCTTACGACACCATTAACCTCTGGCGTGGCACTGCTTGGCATTCAAGCAAAGCTTGGAATAGAGCACGCCGTCGGAGAGATCAATGCTGCAGGTGGTGTTGGCGGAAAGACTTTTAAGCTATCGATTGAAGACGCGACCGGATCGGGCCCCAATGCGCTCAATTCAATGAATCGATTGATGGAAGGAAAGCCCGTAGTGCTGTTTTCCTCAATGATTAGCCCACACATATTTACCCAGAACGACGCAATCAAAAACGGCGAGACTCCCGTGTTGGTGGCGGGCACCAATGCTCAGCTCATGAAGCAGGGGAACCCTTGGTTAATCAGAATGCACGTGCATGATGGCCAACTTGCTGATGCGGTTCCGCGTTACATAGTTGAAACACTCAAGAAGACCAAGCCATCCATTTTGGTGGTCGCCGACGACTACGGATTAGGTGCATCTAAAGGACTGCAGGCTGCCTTTGAGAAGCTGGGGGTTAAGCCTGTCGCAGTAGAAAGCTATGGTTTAAACGACAAGGATATGACCGCCCAACTCACCAAGATAAAAACGTCGGGGGCAGACATCATTTTATTGTGGGGCCGTCCTGGCGATGTAGCCATCGTTCTCAAACAACGTAAAGCGCTTGGAATCGAACTTCCCGTGATCGGTAACCCCAGCACCGTGGCTGCCACAACCGTGGCAAATCTGACGCCTGAAGAGTCAGACGGCGCCTACGGCATCGGCGGTATGTTGCCCCAGGTTGGCACCAATCAGAAGGCGCTTGCATTTGCCAAAGATGTTTTAGAGCGTACCAAAGTACCGCCGGATAATTTTGGGGTCGGTTACCGCGACGCCATGTACATGGTTAAGGACGTCATCGAAAAAGTGGGTTGTGATCGCACGAAGATTCGTGACTCGCTTCGTACTTTGAAAGACTGGCAAGGACTGATGATCAGCTACTCAGCGGACAAGGAAGGCGAACTGGCCCACACCATGGGGATATATCGCAACAAGGGTAAAGTGACCGAGCAAATTGGAACTATTAAAGCAGGGAGCAACTGAGTCCCCTTATGTTTCAGTTACTGCTAAATGGATTAGCAATGGGCGCGATATACGCGCTCATTGCACTGGGCCTACTGCAAATTTTCAATGCGGTGAGGATCGTTAATTTTGCGCAGGGCCAATTGTTGATGGTTGGCGCCTACATGGGACTGGCCGGTTCCGCGCATTTTCAGATGCCCATGTGGATGACCTATGGGGTCACCTTCGCGGCCATGGCCATACTCGGTTTGGTCTTCA
This sequence comes from Comamonas sp. lk, assembly GCA_945898105.1. Classification (GTDB taxonomy): domain Bacteria; phylum Pseudomonadota; class Gammaproteobacteria; order Burkholderiales; family Burkholderiaceae_C; genus Allorhodoferax. Next base: position 6,111 of record CAMDHL010000044.1, read on the forward strand.
TGCTGGTGGCGTACTACCCATTGCGCGGCAAGCCGTTTTATTTAGTAATTCTTACAACAATCGCCGTTGGTATCGTTCTTGAAAACCTGGTTTTAATAATCTTTGGTCCGTTACCCCAGTCCGTCCCTTCGCCTTTTGGATCTGCGCATTGGAATGTAGGAGAGCTGGTGGTTTCCAAGCATGTCGTGTTTATCTTTGGGACCACCGCGGCATTGCTACTGATGCAGTGGTGGTTTCTGATGCGCACCCGCTTTGGCAGGATGGTTCAAGCAACATCACAAGACATGGAAATGGCACGCCTCGTGGGTGTGCGGGTTCATCGAACCGTCGCTGTGGCATTTATGCTGGGCGCTATGTTGGCCGGTGCTGGTGGGCTACTCGTAGCACCTTTATTTCTAGCAGATCCCGCCATGGGTAGCGCATTGGGACTCAAGGCATTCGTGGTTAGTGTGATCGGAGGCTTTGGGAACCTTTATGGCGCTGTGATAGCTGGGCTGCTACTTGGCTTAATTGAGGCGCTTGTTGCGGGCTACATCTCATCCAATTTCCGCGATGCATTCGCTTTCGTGTTATTGGTTGCATTCTTGTTCGTCCGCCCACAGGGCATGTTCGGCGAAAAGCAAAGTGAGCGTGTATGAGTGCAAGGCAAGGTACGTATCGCACATTGACAGTTGCCACCATCGGGTTCCTCATACTGCTCACGATTCCCCACTTGCTACCTGGCAAGTATCTTCTGCAACTGGTCAACCTTGGCCTAATCAGCCTGATCGTGGTTGTCGGCTTGAACTACATCACCGGCTACTGCGGACAAATTAACTTCGGGCAAGCGGCTTTTTGGGGCATCGGCGCTTATGTCACCGCACTTGCAACCATGAACGGTATATCGTTCTGGTTCGCTCTCCCATTAGCTGCCCTCGCCACAGGTTTGTGCAGTCTTTTGCTCGGCATTCCCACCTTAAAACTGCGTGCCTATTATTTGGCTATGGCGACCATAGGATTTGGGGAAATCGTTCAGCTGGTACTGATTCACTGGGAGCCTGTGACCGGCGGCACCTCTGGCTTACGCGGTGTCCCGGGGGTTTCAATTGGAGGGCACCTGATATCCGGCAACCTTGAGCATTACTACTTTTTGTTGTTATGGTGTGCGCTGGCGCTGGGCCTCGCTTTGCGGGTTAGGGCTTCCAAGCTTGGCCGTGCCATGATTGCGTTGCGCGACTCTGAAATTGCAGCTGAAGTAGCCGGTGTGGATACCGTACGTATCAAGATGCTTGCGTTTGCGATGTCATCTATGTACGCGGGAGTCGCGGGTGGCTTATATGTTAGCTACGTCAACTATGTCAGCCCGGACTTGTTTTCCAATGCGCAAGCGGTTCTCTTCTTCACCATGCTCGTTGTCGGTGGGACTGGTTCGGCCGTCGGAGCTGTACTCGGCACTGCACTCCTTACTGCATTGCCAGAGGCACTCCGATTTCTAAAGGAGTGGTACTTAGTCCTATACGGTGTCGGCGTAATTTTGATCATTATTTTCATTCCCGAAGGCCTTGCGAGTTTGGGCTTACGCTGGCGCAAGCAGACCCCCCCCGACAGTAAGGGCGCCGCAAACGTTTCGATTTCCAATGAACTGCTGGACAGCTCCAATCTTTCATTACCATCCATAGATAGCCGTGACAAACGTACCGAAGATGCGCTACTGGTGGTGCAGTCGGTAACTCAGACCTTCGGCGGTCTCACTGCGCTTGATGGCGTAAGCGTAAGCGTATTGCCCGGAACCATACATGCAGTGATCGGGCCCAATGGATCGGGGAAAACTACCTTCTTGAATGTGCTATCTGGCGCCTATACACCCGATACAGGTTCTGTAAAGCTTTTGGGGAAAGAACTGATGGGTGAACGCCCTAGCGCGATCGCAGTAGCAGGTATGTCGCGAACTTTCCAAAATATCCGCCTGTACAAGAGTCTGTCGGTTATCGAAAATGTCATGGTTGGTGGCGCTTGCCGCACCCCAGGCAGCCTTTTCAGCATTTTGTTGGGTACTGCAAAATGTCGAGACGAGGAGAGAGGCATTCGTAGCGATGCGTTAAAGGCGCTGGCCTTCGTAGGCCTTGCCGAATTGGCAGACAGGCCAGCAGATAGCCTAGCCTATGCCCAGCAACGCCTCTTAGAGATAGCACGTGCAGTGGCCACCAGGCCAAAGCTATTGTTATTGGATGAGCCTGCTGCAGGAATGAACCCACAGGAGGCGTCGATGCTTATGCAAATAATCCGCAAATTGCGTGATAGCGGCATCACTGTGATTTTTGTAGAGCACAACGTCAAGCTCGTGATGGGAGTCTCGGATCGGGTTACCGTATTTGATTTTGGGCGAAAGATCGCCGAAGGGACCCCTGCGGAGGTGCAACGTTCGCCCGAAGTCATCGAAGCTTATCTGGGTCGTTCGCGTGGAGATGTGAACCATGCTTGAAGTCGACGCAATCGAAGTTCGCTATGGAAATATAGTCGCATTGAACGAAGTAACATTTCGCGTCGATGAAGGTGAGATCGTAACCCTCATTGGCGCGAACGGCGCCGGGAAGTCAACAAGCTTGAGAAGCGTTTCCGGTCTATTACCTCTTAGCGCAGGCAGCATCCGGTTCGAGGGCGAAAGTATCGACAGGATGCGTCCCGAAGATATCGTGCGCAAGGGCATCGCCCATTCTCCGGAAGGTAGACGCGTTTTCCCAGGGTTGACGGTCGCAGAGAACCTGGAGCTAGGCGCCACGCCATGGCGTAAACGCGGCGACACCATTGATGCAGATATAGAGCGGGTTTATGCTCTTTTCCCTAGGTTAAAAGAGCGCCATAAGCAACTGGCCTGGTCCATGTCGGGGGGGGAGCAACAAATGCTTGCCGTTGGCCGTGCGCTAATGGGTCGCCCCAGACTCTTGCTGCTAGACGAGCCTTCACTAGGATTAGCGCCCATCATTGTCGAGCAATTGTTCGAGAAGATTGCGAGTATCAATCAACTCGGGGTTACGATATTGCTGGTTGAGCAAAATGCTGCTATGGCATTGTCGGTCGCTACACGTGCTTATCTAATAGAAAACGGCCGTATAGTTCTGGCAGACACAACGGAAAAAATGCGCAATCATCCTCGTGTCCGCGAAGCTTACCTCGGGGCATGACGATTTGGTTTTGGTAGGGGGCAGCTCTAGTTATTTTGCCTTTGAGTTGGCTCTCAGATATGCGCGAAGCATACGTTTGAAATGAAGAAAATATATCTTGAATACGATCAAGCGCAATTAGATGCGCAATACGATCAGGCGACCTTGGTTCCCGATTTGTCTGACTACCATGCACGCTGGACGCTCAGGACAAAGACAGCCAAAGAGCGTTATCAATGTCATGAGCACGTGGCTTATGGCAAACATCCTGACGAATGGATTGATGTTTACCGGTCCAATGCTTCAGAACCCGCCCCAATCCTGATTTTCTTTCATGGTGGTGCCTGGCTCTCGCAACAAATTGGGCTTACTGGCAATGCAGCTGAGGCGTATGTTGACGCCGGAGCCATCTATATTGCGGTAAATTTCAGCGTCGCCCCCGACGCGTCACTCGACGTAATGGTGGGTCAATGCCGAGAGGCTACAGCGTTTATTGCACGCAATGCGCATACATGGAAGGGTGATGCACGGCGTATCTACATAGTAGGTCATTCATCTGGCGCCCATCTTGCATCAAACGTCGTGGTGACTGATTGGGAAAAATATGGTTTACCGAGCGACACCATCAAAGGCTTTGCAGTCACTTCAGGTCCTTATGATCTGGAACCCGTAAGACTATCCAAACGAAATTTATATCTGAATCTTGACCAAGGCGGTGTCGACCGTAACAGTGCAGCAAAGCATCTTCATTCGGCCCTGCCGCATGCGGTAGTAGCTTGGGGATGTAAGGAGCTGATTGAGTTTCAACGCCAGAGCGCCGCTTTTGCTTCGGCTTGGGAGGCGGCAACCGGGTCTGTTCAGAGAGTTATTTTCCCGGAAAATAACCATTTCGATCAATGCGATGAAGTCGCAAAAATGGACGGGAAATTCACGCTCGCTATTCTTTCAATGATGGGCCTCAAATCACCTTAAGCCCCAAGGCAGTCTTGGGCGCTCTATGTGACTACACCGCGCACTGAGCCGGAAGAGACCGCTCAATTGCCTTAATCCGGATCGTGTATTTTCTCTAGGCTGCAAGCCAAGTCAAGTAAAAGGTGGTCGTTACCGCGCGCTGCGATGAGCGATAGGCCCACAGGTCGCCCCTGAACACGGGCTACGGGGATGCTCAATTGAGGTAAGCCTGCATGTCCAGCGATACATAAAAGCCCAAGCGATCGGTTACGCCATTTCTCAAGGTCGGGGGTCGTTGTATCGAGAAGGGGCGCAGGCCCAGGCGTTGTAGGAATGGCGAGTACTGCGTTGTCTATGAGTAGCTTGTCAAAAAAGTCGCGAACGCTTAGTCGAACCGCATTTGCTGACGCAATTTCTTCTGGGGTAATCGTCGAAACCCACTTAAACCGTTCCCGAATCCCATCGCCGAATTCAGGACCAAGTCCGATAAGCCAATCGCGATGGGTTTCCCAAATCTCGGACCCTTGAATCACCCTAAATGCGTGCATCCAAGGGTCAAGTCCGGCGGGGTCGAACTGAACGTTTCGACTGCCGGTGAACGCCTGGCCAATCTGCTGCGCTACTGCATTCAAGGCCGTGGATGTGCTTTGATCTACGTGTGAAAACGCATCGGTACCGACGAGTAGTTGTCCGGCTTGCCCGACCGACGAATGATTTGGTAACAGCACGCGGCCAATGTCTCTCATTAGCGTAGGGTTGTTTGCAAACCAGCCCCCCGTGTCGAAACTAGGAGCGAATGGCAGCGCGCCATCTAGTGATACTGCCCCATGCGTTGGCCTAATTCCTAGGATCCCACAATACGACGCTGGTACGCGGATCGACCCTCCCGTGTCGCTACCTAGAGCAAAATCAACTAATCCACCCGCTACCGCTGCGGCGGACCCGCTGGAGGAGCCGCCTGGTATGCACCCTGGTGCATTGACATTGAGGGGGGTTCCGTAATACTTGTTGACGCCATTGAGGCTAAAGCACAATTCATCACAGTGCGTCTTACCGACAACACTCGCACCAGCGGAAAGCAAGCGCAGTACGGCCGTAGAGGTGACTTCTGCAGCGGGATGCGAATCAAGCCAAGCTGGATGACCAAAGCCTGTCTTAAAGCCCTTCAAATGGTATAAATCTTTAACGCCAAATCGAGTTCCCGCTAAGAGGCCATCAGGGGCACCTTGTATTCGTACTTCGTTGTGACGGCAAAAAGCGCCAAGCGTATCGTGAATGGTCAAATCTGAGGAGTTCAAACTAGGAATGCTGTCTTGGCGCAAGTGCGCCAGTTTGATTGGAAGAAGGCGGGCAACTGTCCGCTATTGGCTATCGAATCGCAATAGAAATACGTATCGGGAAGCAAACATCTAGTAAATGCTTTTAGCTCGGACATCAGTGCCTTATCGGTATTTAATTGCAACTGATTCGCAAGTTACACCACTTCGGATAAGGTGTCAAGATCAAAGAGCGCTTGTGAAAATGCTTCCAAGCAGTCCCTTTGAATGGCACGGCTGGCGTATTTTTGGTCAAGCTAAGGCACTTGAATTGATATTCGTCAATATATGAAACCTCAGTGCAGGCTAGCCTATTGATATGGACCACTTAAGGTCATGGCACTATGGTGATGACGCTGTCATATTGCCTCGACACATCCCAAACGCGTAACACCAAGCAAGTGAGCGGCGACTTACATGATTGCCTTA
>CAMDHL010000045.1 GCA_945898105.1 Comamonas sp. lk
CTGCGTTTTTCGGCTTCGGGCAATGCGCTGTAGTTCGGGTGCACACGCGCTACGCGCAGCAGTTCGGCCACCACTTCTTCGTGCTTATCCGAGCTTTGGCGCAAGTCCACCGTAGCCAGGTGAAAGCCGAAGACTTCGACGGCGCGAATCAGCGGGTGCAGGCGCTGAGCGCTCAAGGCGCCGGCGTGGTTGGTTAGCAGCGAGGCTTCGATGGTGCGCAGGTCCTGCACAAACTCTTGGGGCTGGGTGTAAGCGCTTTGCGGGACGACAGGATGGCGTGTGGCCTCAGTGCCGGTCAGCTGTTGCAAAGTCGCAGCCAGTCGGGCGTAGATACCGATGAGCGCGCGGCGGTAGGGCTCGTCACGACGGTGCGGGTTTTGGTCCGGGCTGTGCTCGGCCAACGTTTGCATGTCCTGGCTGCATTGCGTCAGGCTGGCGGATAGCGACAACTCACCACCCAGGTTGTGCACTTCGTTCAGGTAGTGCAGCAGGGCCACTTCGCTCTGACGGCGCAGCGCGTAGTCCAGGGTTTGGGCGCTCACATTGGGGTTGCCGTCGCGGTCTCCGCCAATCCATTGACCCATGCGTAAAAAGGTGTGCGGCACTGGCTGACCCAACATCTGTTCCATGTTCGCATAGAGCTTGGGGATTTCGCGCAGGAACGTGGTTTCGTAATAGCTCAGCGCGTTTTCGATTTCATCGGCCACGCTCAACTTGCTGTAACGCAGCAAACGCGTTTGCCAAAGCTGGATTACGCGGGCGCGCATCTGGGCTTCGTTGGAGGCCAGTTCACGCAAGGTTGGTGCGTCCGTATGGCCGCTGGCGTCGGTACCCAGGCGTTTCATATCATCGCGGGCGGCCAGCAATTGGGCGATGGCGCGCTCGGCGTCCAAAATACTCTTGCGCTGTACTTCGGTTGGGTGGGCGGTTAAGACTGGCGAGATAAAGCTTTGCGCCAGACTCTGCGCCACGGCTTTGGTACCTATGCCGCCTTCGCGCAAGCGGGCTAGCGCTACTTCCAGGCTACCTTCCTGCACATCACCCGCGCGCTCATGCAAGGCGTGGCGACGGATTTGGTGGCGGTCTTCGGCCAAATTGGCCAGGTGACTGAAGTAAGTGAAGGCGCGGATGACGCTCACGGTCTGAGCCGCCCCCAGACCCTTAAGTAGTTTTTTCAGGGCCTTGTCCGCCGCATGGTCAGCGTCGCGCCTAAAGGCTACGGACAAGCGGCGCACTTGCTCGACCAACTCGAAGGCCTGAACGCCATCGTGTTCGCGAATTACGTCGCCCAGAATGCGCCCGAGCAGGCGGATGTCCTCAACCAGAGGGCGTTCGTTGTCTTTGCGCTGGCTAGTAGTCTTGGGTTTTATAGGCATACGGCTATGTCGGTGGCGAAAGATTTGGGCTCGGCTGATGGCCGCGCGTGCGTATGGAAAAGCGGTTTTTCTGACGACTGGCCGACACCCACTTGAGTTGGCCTTGCCAGGCTAAGTTTGCCGCAGCGCATGCTAGCATTCCATACGGCACTTGCCGCACACTTTGATTACCAATAGGTTACGACTTTGCATCACTTTACTATTGCCACGCGCGAGAGCCGCTTAGCCCTTTGGCAGGCCGAACACGTACAAGCGCTTTTGCAGGCCCAAGGCCACCAAATTAGCCTTCTAGGCATGACCACCAAGGGGGACCAGATTTTGGATCGCTCTTTGAGTAAGGTAGGCGGTAAAGGTTTGTTTGTTAAAGAGTTGGAAACCGCGCTGGAAGAAGGACGCGCCGACTTGGCCGTGCATTCGCTCAAAGACGTGCCCATGGAGTTGCCGCCCGGCTTTGCGCTGGCCTGCGTGATGGAGCGCGAAGACCCGCGCGATGCCTGGGTTTCCAATACCTACCCTACTGTTGACGCATTGCCGCAAGGCGCTGTAGTCGGCACCTCTAGCCTGCGGCGTGTAGCCTTGCTCCGCGCCATCCGCCCTGACCTGAAAATTGAGCCCTTGCGCGGCAACCTGGATACCCGCTTGCGCAAACTGGACGAAGGCCTGTACGACGGGATCATCTTGGCTGCCGCAGGCCTCAAGCGCCTGGGCTTGGCATCGCGCATTGCGCAGGTGTTTGAGCCAACCTATATGCTGCCAGCAGCGGGGCAGGGCGCGCTGGGTATTGAGATTCCCAGTGGCCGCGAGGATGTGGCGCAGGCACTATCGCATTTGCTGCACATGCCCACTTTCCTGGCGGTGTCTGCCGAGCGCATGGTCAGCCGTTTGATGGGTGGCAGTTGCTCAATGCCTTTGGCCGCGCATGCGACTTTTTCTGGCGACAGTTTGGAGCTTCACGCCGCCTGGGGAGACCCTGAGGGGGTGCAGCCACTGGTGCAAGTGAATGGCAAGGCCGCTGTGCATACGCTGATGCAAGCCGAAGCACTGGGTACGCAGGTGGCACAGGCGCTGCAGGCCGGTGTGGCCCGGCAGACGCACTGATGGCGGCCCACGCACTGCGCGCTATCGTCACCCGCCCCGGCCAGGAAGCGGACGCCTGGGTAGCGCAGATTCAACAACACGGCTTAGCCGCGCTGGCTTTTCCGATGATCGAGATTGTGGCTGTGCCCGACCGGGCACCGCTGCTTCAGGCCTGGAAGGATTTAGCCAAGTACGACGCATTGATGTTTGTCAGCAGCAACGCGGCCAGCCATTTCTTTGCGGCCCGCCCTGCCGATGGATTGGCCTTATGGCAAGCGCCAGGCGCGGCCCCGCGCGCCTGGGTTACCGGGCCTGGTAGCCGCGCGGCTTTGATAGCCCAAGGCGTACACCCAACGCGTATTGATATGCCCGCGCCTACAGCGCAAAGCCTGGACTCCGAGGCTTTGTGGTTACAGGTTGAGTCGCAAATTCGGGCCGGTACGCGCATATTGATCGTGCGCGGCGATAAGGCATCGGAGGCCGCCGACGCATCTGCCGCCGCCAGCGCGACTGGGCAAGGACGCGACTGGCTGGCGGTGCAGTTGCAAGGCCGTGGCGCGCTAGTGGACTATGTGGTGGCCTATGCACGCAGGCCGCCGCAGTGGACCGAGGCACAGCGCGCCATCGCCCTGCAGTCACTTCACGGCAATGACGTCTGGGTGTGGAGCAGCGCCGAGGCCTTGGGCAATTTACTGGCTGCCTTTCCGGGACAAAGTTGGGCAGGTGCTAAGGCGGTGGCAACACACAGTCGCATTGCGCAAGCGGCGCGCTTGGCCGGTTTTGGCAAAGTGGCGCTGGCGCGACCGGGTCTTGCGGCGCTGTGTGCGTCGATAGAATCCTTGGCATGAACAGCGCCGCCGACGAAGTTTCCCCACCGCAAGCTTCAGCGCCTACTTCACCTGGCTTGGAGTCCGCCGCTAGACCTGCGTGGTGGCTGTACCTGAGCGCAGTCGTCGCCGTTTTTGCGCTAGGGGCTAGCGTGTTGCTTTGGCAAAAAGTGCAAGCGATGCAGGAAAATCTGGCGCGCCAAAGTGCGGATGCCGTGGGGCAAAGCACCGACGCCAAAACCAGTGCCCACCAAGCGCGTGATTTGGCGATGGAGACGGCCGCCAAGCTAGCCGTTACCGACGCGAAACTCACGGAAGTAGCCCTGCAACGCGCACAGGTGGAAGAACTGATTCAAAGCCTCTCGCGTTCGCGCGATGAAAACTTGGTGGTCGATATTGAAGCCGCTGTGCGGCTGGCCCAACAACAAGCGCAACTGACAGGCAGCATTGAACCGCTAGTCTCTGCACTCAAGATGGCCGATGTGCGACTTGGCCGCGCCGCTCAGCCTCGCCTGGCACCGCTGCAACGCGCGATAGCCCACGACATTGCGCGCGTACAAAACACGCCGCTGTCAGACACACCCGCCTTGCTGCTGCAACTGGACGAATTGGTTTTGTTGGCCGATGAGCTGCAAATTGCCAACGCAGTTGGCGCAACGGCCCCAGCCGATACCTTGGCGCGCAAGCCGCAGGAAGCAGTGGGCGAATGGTGGTTGCGCGTGCTGGCAGCGTTGCGCGAAGAAGCTAAGAGCTTGGTGCGTGTGAGCAAAATCACCGAACCTGAAGCGGCCTTGCTGTCCCCCGAACAATCCTTTTTTGTGCGGGAAAACTTTAAGCTGCGCATTCTCAATGCACGCCTGGGCCTGATGGCGCGCCAGGTCGGCCCGGCGCGCGCCGATGTGGCCACAGCGGCAGAAAGCCTGACGCGCTACTTTGCGCCGCAGTCGCGCAAGACACAAACGGCTACCGCGCTATTACAGCAGGTGCAAACCAAAATGCGCACGCTGGAAGTGCCCCGGGTGGACGAGACGCTGGCGGCCCTGTCCACGGCGGCAGCGGGGCGCTGAGGTGGTACGCGCAGTTTTGTGGCTGCTGGCATTGTTCGGCGTAGCCGTTGGTGCAGCGCTGTTTGCCGCCGGAAATCCGGGTACCGTAACTTTGTTCTGGCCGCCTTACCGGGTGGACTTGTCGCTTAATTTAGTCCTGTTGGTGTTGCTGGCCCTGTTTGTGGTGCTGCACCTTGCGCTGGGCGCATTGGACGCTTTCGCTGGTATTCCGGGGCAGGCGCGGCGTTGGCGCTTACAGCAAAAAGAACGCTTGGTGCAAACCGCCTTGGTTGATGCACTGGTGCATTTGGTAGCCGGCCGCTTTGTGCGCGCTCGCAAGGCCGCTGAATACGCTGTTGCCATGCACACGCGTGCTGATGCGCAGGATGAATCGCATGGGCGCAGTCTGCGCTTGCAGGCCATGTTGCATTTGATTGCTGCTGAAAGCGCTCATGCCTTACAAGACCAAACCCTGCGAGATAAGCATTTCCTGCAGGCTACGGAGCTATTGGATATTCCTGAGGTCAGTGGCACGCAGGAGGGCTTTTTTATGCGCGCGGCGCGCTGGGCCTTGGACGACCACGACGCACCCGCCGCGGCGCAGTGGTTGGAGCGACTGCCGCAAGGTGCTGCACGCCGCACCGTGGCGCTGCGCTTGCGTTTCAGAGTGGCACGTATGCAAGGCGAAAACGCGGTCGCATTGGAAACAGTGCGCTTGCTTGTCAAACACCGTGCAATTGCTGAGAGCAGTGGTGCCAGCATTTCCCAGGCGTTGGCGTTGGAGCTTTTGCTCGCGGGCCAAGATACCAGCCAGATTTTGGCGGCTTGGGATTTTCTGGACGAGGACGAATGCACATTGCCCGATGTGGCACTGGGGATGGCCAAGCATTGGCTCGCCAAAGGCGGCGACGCGGCACAGTCGCGCCAATGGTTGCTGCCGGTTTGGGAACGTATGTTGCAGGACCCCAAGGCCTTAAGCCCTTCCCAGCGCTTGCGCTTGGTGCGGGCCTTGGAGGCGGGTTTGCTGGCCCAGCATGAAGCGCCGGATACCAAATGGGTCTCGCGCATTGAGGCCGCCCAGCGGGCCCAGGCGCGCGATCCGCTGCTGCAGTACCTAGCTGCCGTGATGTGTGTGCGTCTAAGTTTATGGGGCAAGGCTCAGCATTTACTGCGCCAATGCATAGCGACCAGCGCCGATCCAGAGATCAAAGGCGATGCACAGCGGATGCTTGAGTCGTTGACACAGCGTAAAGATTGATCGACTCGCGCGGTAGCCGAGCAATCATGGTGCCATTTTTTAGTGGCGCCCAACTGAACTGCCTCGACAAGTCAGTGCAGAAAAAGCCCACGTCACTGCGCGGTGTGACGGCAACGCGTCGGCCCTTGCATTAATCTAGTGAGGTTTTTACATGGCATCTGGCCTTGCAAAGACGCGCTGTGGCGTGCTATGACGCAAAGACTTGAGCGTAGTTTGGCGCGGTCTTACCAAGCAAAAATAAAGGGCACTCATGTGCCCTTTATCCGTTGCAGCAACTTAGGCTGCTACCCAATTCGCTTTAGGCGGTAGGTAACTGCATCTGGCCTAAGTCACGCTTGGTTTCCACCAAAACCAGCGGTGCATCTTCAAGCACCACGGGTGCAGGGCGCTGGCGCGGCACATGAACCGGAGCAGGCTCCGCGGCAATAGCCGCTTGCACTGCCGCGATTTTTTGCGGGTCTGAGTTCACCCATTGCAAGCCTGAACTTTGCGCCACCGAAACCAGGTTTTCGACTGGCAATTCAAAGGCACTGACTGCTGGCATAGCAGGTGCAGCCTGCGCTGCGGGCGCCGGAGTCGCCGGTGCTGCGCTGAACACTGGCGCTGCGGCCTGCGGGGTTGCCTCGCTCTGCGCTGCCGCTTGTGGGGCCGCCTCGGCCTGTACCGCAGGGTGTGTTGCCCCGTCGGCTTGCGCCGCCATAGGTGCCGGCGCCGCGGTGGGCGCTAATACCGCATGGCTGTCCTGGGTTGATTCCTGCGTGCTCGCCGCTACGGGAACGGCTTGCGTGAAATACGAACGCACCGGGGCGTCGCCGTCCTCGCTTGCACGCTCGGGTTGGCGCATCTGGAAGTTGCTTGGCGCTTGCTCTTCCTGGTTTTCCGAAACCGCATCACGCCCGTTACGCGGGCCACGCTCGCGGCCATAGCGGTCGCGTGAGCGGCGGCCATTGCTGTCGCGGTTATCTGCGCCTTCGCTTGCACCGCCTTCAGCATTTGCCTGTCCATTGGCTTCGTCCTGGCCGTGCGCCGCAGGAATCGGGTTGCCCGCTTCGTCTAAACGCGGGCCTCGGTCATTGCGACGGCCCCGGCCTCCACGGCTGCGTCCGCCTTCGCGGCCTTCACGCGGTTCGCGCGGGGCGCCGTCATTGCCATTGCCTTCCGCTTGCGCAGCTTGGTCGCCACCACGATCAGCCTGGCGTTCTGCATTCTCAGGGCGCTCCGTGCGCTCGCCGCGCTCACCACGGTCGCTGTTGCGTCCACCGCGTCCGCCGCGTGCGGGACGCGGGTTCTCGGTCCCATTGGCGTCCACGCCGATGGCCTGGGCGTTTTCGCCCGCTGCCATTGGTTTTCCTTCGGCATCGAAACGCTCACGCTGGCTGCCGCGTTCGCCGCCACGTCCACCGCGACCGCCACGGCTATTGCGTCCTTCGCCGCGACCTTCACTACGTCCTTCACTGCGTCCTTCACTGCGTCCGTCGGCGCGGGCCTCGCCACGGCCTTCGCCGCGCGCGCCACGTCCCTGGCCGTCGCGATTGCCATCACGCGGGGGGCGGCCATCGCGCCGCTCTTCAACTTTTTGCACGGCGGGTTTACTGTCTGTCGGTGCTGCTGGTGCCGCAGAGAAAAGGCTCTTGACCCAGGAGAAAAAGCCTTGTTGGGCTGGTGGTGCAGCAGGCGCAGGGGCCGCAGGGGTTGCGCGGGCAGGCGCTGCTGGCTTGGGCGCAGCTTCAGCGCGCGGCGCCGCCTGGGGCGCTGGCGCGTCTGGCAATACGCCTTTGATCACTGGAGTTTGCTTATTCGTCGGCTCTTGTGAGCGGCGCGTTACGGAGGTCGGGTCCTCGACGGTGTCGGCCATCTTGTAGCTTGCTTCGATGTGGTCAAGGCGCGGGTCGTCGTGCTTCAAGCGCTCAAGCTTGTAATTGGGCGTTTCCAGCGTTTTGTTGGGCACCATCAGCACGTTGATACGTTGCTTGAGTTCGATTTTGGCGATCTCAGTACGCTTTTCATTGAGCAGGAAAGAGGCTACTTCAACCGGCACTTGGCATAGAACGGACGCCGTGTTGTCTTTGAGGGACTCCTCCTGGATGATGCGCAAAATTTGCAGCGCGCTGGACTCGGTATCGCGGATATGGCCGGAACCGCCGCAGCGCGGGCAGGGGATGGAGGCACCTTCGGAGAGGGCCGGACGCAGGCGCTGGCGGCTCATTTCCATCAGGCCGAATTTGCTAATCGTGCCGAACTGCACGCGGGCGCGGTCTTGGCGCAATGCATCGCGCAAGCGGCTTTCCACTTCGCGGCGGTTGCGGCTTTCTTCCATGTCGATAAAGTCGATCACGATCAGGCCGCCTAAGTCGCGCAAACGCATCTGGCGAGCTACTTCGTCGGCGGCTTCCAGGTTGGTGCGGGTGGCGGTTTCTTCGATGTCGCCGCCTTTGATAGCGCGCGCCGAGTTCACGTCCACGCTGACCAGCGCTTCTGTGTGGTCGATCACGATGGCGCCGCCGCTGGGCAGTTGCACGGTGCGGGCGTAGGCCGATTCGATTTGGTGTTCAATTTGGAAGCGGCTGAACAAGGGCGCATCGTCGCGGTAGCGTTTTACGCGCGCCGCATGCTCGGGCATGACGTGGGCCATGAACTGCTGGGCTTGTTCATAGACGTCGTCTGTGTCGATCAGGATGTCGCCGATGTCATGGTTGAAGTAATCGCGGATGGCGCGGATGACCAGGCTGGACTCCTGGTAAATCAGGAAGGCGCCTTTGCCGCTTTTTGCTGCGCCGTCGATGGCGTTCCAGAGCTTGAGTAGGTAGTTCAAGTCCCATTGCAATTCGGGCGCGCTGCGGCCAATGCCTGCGGTGCGGGCGATGATGCTCATGCCATTGGGGTATTCGAGTTGGTCTAGCGCCTCTTTCAGGTCCGAACGATCCTCTCCCTCGATGCGCCGGCTGACGCCACCACCACGCGGGTTGTTAGGCATCAGCACCACATAGCGACCGGCCAAGGAGACATAGGTTGTCAGGGCCGCGCCTTTATTGCCGCGCTCCTCTTTTTCCACCTGGACCAGAAGCTCCTGGCCTTCGCGGATCACGTCCTGAATGCGCGCTTGGCTGACCGAAACGCCTTCTTTAAAGTACTGACGCGAGATTTCCTTGAACGGCAGAAAGCCGTGGCGGTCTTCGCCGTAGTCCACAAAACAGGCTTCGAGCGAGGGCTCGACCCGTGTCACGACCGCTTTGTAAATATTGCCCTTGCGCTGTTCGCGCCCTTCAATCTCGATTTCGTAGTCGAGTAATTTTTGTCCATCCACAATCGCCAGGCGTCGTTCTTCTGCCTGAGTTGCATTAATAAGCATCCGTTTCATGCTGTCGTCCTTCAATAGTTATCACCTGCCCACGTGGGGCAAACGATGCCTGGACTAACGGATTGAACTGTGGAGGAATTGCCGGAGAACTTCGACTACACAAGGCGTCGAAGCATAGGCGCAGGGATGGTGACGAGGGGATGCGCTTGGCTTGTTGCCAAGGTTTCAAACAGCCGACGCGCGCCCAAGAACGGAACGCTAACGCTCCGCAGGCACAGGTTTATCAGTTGCATCAACACAAACATCTCGTTGCATTCCGCCCCCAGAAAAATGGATCTGGGGGTTTGGGGTATTCCGATTCAGTGGTTCAATTCGTCGGCTTGACCCTGTTGCGTGCCGGCCACCACACGCAGCTGAGCTGTGGTTTGCGGGCTATGCGGCAAGGCGGCATCGACCTTCTAGCGGGGCTGCCTGCGGGGGTGTGGACTAAACTCCAACCAAATCAACCACTTACAGCAAGTCGCTAGTGAAACACATTATAGGGGTCAAACCCGAAGCGCCCGGTGGGGCCCTGGCGACCCCTGTAGCGCCTGCCGCGCAATGGCTGACGGTGAGCGAGGACGAGACCGATCAGCGTCTGGACAATTACCTAATGCGCCAGCTTAAAGGCGTGCCCAAGACTCACATTTACCGCATCATTCGCAGCGGCGAGGTGCGGGTGAACAAAGGCCGCGCCGGCGCTGATACTCGGGTGCGGGCCGGTGATGTGGTCCGACTGCCGCCGGTGCGGGTGTCTGAGCGGGCGCAGGACAAGGCCGCCACCATGGCCACGCTTTCAGCCACGGCCGGGCCGCTTCGCAGTTTTGACATCCTGCATGAAGACGAAGCCTTTCTGGCGCTCGACAAGCCGGCAGGCGTGGCGGTGCATGGTGGTTCGGGCGTGAGCTTCGGCGTTATTGAGCAGTTACGCATGGCCCGACCGCAAGCGCGCTTTTTGGAATTGGTGCACCGCCTGGACCGGGAGACCAGCGGCATCTTGCTCGTCGCCAAAAAGCGTAGCGCGCTTAAAAACTTGCAGGAGCAGTTCCGCCAGCGTCTCACTGGCAAGACCTACCTAACCTTGGTTCTGGGCGATTGGCCTGCCCACAAGAAAGTGCTGGACAAGCCCCTTCACAAATACTTGCTGGACAGCGCGGGCGGTGCCGGTGACGGCGAGCGGCGGGTCAAAGTGGTTGCGCGTGATGACCCCGACGGCATGCCCTCGGTGACTTTAGTGAAGGTGCTGGCGCGCAGCGCGCCGGGGGCCGCGCAGGCAATGAGTCTGTTGGCTGTGACCATCAAAACCGGCCGCACACACCAAATCCGAGTGCATCTGGCCTCCGAAGGCATGCCGATCGTAGGTGACGATAAATACGGGGACTTTGAGAAAAACAAGAATTGGGCCCGTGCTGTGGTGCCGCTTAAACGCATGTTTTTGCATGCCTGGCGTTTGCAAATCGTCCATCCGGCCAGCGGTGACGCTGTGGCCTTACAAGCACCGCTGGCCGCTGAATTGCTGCCTTTTTTGCAAGCACGCCTGCCCGGTGCGCTTGCTACCATCGCCACTTATTCCACCGCTGCCAAGCAGATTGATGCCTTATGACTTCCCTATCCAAACGCCGTTTTGACCTAATTGCCTTTGATTGGGACGGCACGCTGTTTGACTCAACGGCCATCATCGTGCGCTCAATTCAGGGCGCCGTGCGGGATGTGGGCGGCAGCGTACCCAGCGACAAGGACGCCGCGTATGTGATTGGTCTGGGCCTGGGCCAGGCGTTGGCGCATGCGGCGCCGGATGTCCCGAAGGAGAAATATCCGCTTTTGGGTGAACGCTATAAACACCACTACGGGCGCGAACAGGACCAAATCGCCTTGTTTCCCGGCGTGTTGGAGATGTTGGCTGAACTGAAAGAGCGCCAATACTTCCTGACGGTGGCAACCGGCAAAAGCCGTTGGGGGCTGGACCAGGCTTTGGCCCATGTCGAGCTCAAAGACTTGTTCCACGCCAGTCGCACCGCGGATGAGACCGCGGGCAAACCGCATCCGCGCATGTTGCATGAGCTGATGGCGGAATTTGGCGTTGCCCCTGAGCGCACCTTGATGGTCGGCGACACCACGCACGACTTGCAGCTAGCGGCCAATGCGGGTTGCGCCAGCGTAGGCGTGAACTACGGCGCCCACGATGCAAGTGCTTTGGCGGCGCTTAAGCCCTTGTATATTGCCGATTCGGCCCAGGGGCTACACCGATGGATGCTGGATAACGCCTGAAACCAACTCTAGCTCGACGGTTACAGGATTTTTTGCACTCTTAGCTGTAGACCATGCCTGCTGAAAGTAAGCTGATTCCTTTGTGCCGATCCACGGACTTGCAAGAGTGTGGCCTCGCGGTCTCGTTTGACGTGTTGTACCAAGGGCAAAGCTGCTGGGCTTTTGCTGTTCGTTTTCAGGGCGAAGTGCATGCCTACCTGAACCGCTGCAGCCACGTGGCCATGGAAATGGATTTTCAGCCGAACCGTTTTTTTGATACCACTGGCCAATGGCTGATATGCGCCACCCATGGCGCGCTGTATGCGCCTGACACCGGGCGCTGTATGAACGGCCCTTGCCGTGGCGGATTGGTAAAAATTGCCCTTTCCGAGCAAGACGGCATGGTGGGCTGGCATACTGCCTCGCAATTACTTCCCCAGATCTTCTAATATGACAGAGCCTCTTTCCAGCACCCCCCAAGAACCCCAGCAAACCCAGGCGACCTCACAGGCGCAAGCGCCAGCAACTTCTGCTGCGTCCTCC